>NZ_JBFWLZ010000037.1:0-22356 GCF_050251835.1 Diaphorobacter sp.
AGTAGGTCATCGTCAGGCTCCTTCAGCCCCAAACCGCCCTCCCACTTAAACCGTGGGAGGGCGTTTTGCGTTGGAATGCAATAACGTTGAAGTCCTCTTCACTATGGGCAGGGACTGAAGCACCAATGCCTCAGCATTGAACTACAGTAGCCCGCATGGCTGAATTTTCACGCTCTCTCCCACTATCTGGTGCATCCAATTTTCGCGATCTGGGTGGTTATCCTGCGACGGACGGTCGCATCGTGCGCTGGCGCAGAATTTTTCGCTCGGATCACTTGGCCGGATTGACGCCAGACGACGGTCAGATGCTTGCGGACTTAGGGTTGACGTGTTCAGTGGATTTTCGAGGTCGCGCCGAGAGCGCTGCTCTGAGCTACGCACTGCCGCAAGTGCGCTATCAGTCCTTGCCAATTGAGCCCACCGTAGTGCAGCGCGCAAAGGAGATGGCCTTGGCGGGGCATCAGATGACCGCCCCGATCGCGGTCAGCTTGATGCAGGACACTTATCGCGCATTTGTGTCCGACAACGCGCAGCAGTTCGCAGGGCTGTTTGAGCAATTGCTTGCACACAACGCGCCCCTGGTTTTCCACTGCACGGCGGGCAAAGACCGAACGGGCTTTGCGGCTGCGATGCTTCTGTTGGCTCTGGATGTTCCGCAAGATGTGGTCATGCACGACTACTTGCTTACCAATCGCCTGTATCGACGCCCCACGTCACTTGCCGACTCGGCTTCCGACGAGGTGCTGGATGTCATCTGGCGTGTGCAGGAAGGTTTCTTGCAGGCTGCCCTGGAGGCCGTGGAGAAAGACCATGGTGGCCTGCAGCGTTATCTTCACCTGCGCCTTGGTGTGGACGAAGCCGCGCGCAAGCGGCTGGCCGAGCTGTACTTGCAGCCGGTGACGGCCTGACTGCAAGCGCAGCTAATCGCTGGTGAGCAATCTGCCAAGTGGCTGCGCCGCGCGTTTCCGGCTCGGGCCAAACGTAGCCTGTGAATGACTGTCACCTCGCAAATCGCGTCGGACTGCTGTGTTGCGCCGATCTGTCCACTATGATTGTTTCAAACAGTTCGTAACTGTCGCCAGGGCAAGGTTGGAGCGAGCAATGGATTTCGGAATCGACGGAAAGTGGGCGCTGGTGTGCGGTGCCAGCAAAGGCCTGGGGCATGGCTGTGCCGAAGCGCTGGTGCGCGAGGGCGTCAATGTGGTGCTCAATGCCCGCAATGCAGACGATTTGCAGCGGGCTGCCGCATATTTGGTGGCTGCAAGTTCCGATTGGGTGGCCGTCAAAGGTGGCAAGAATCCTCCGTGCATATTGACCGTGGCGGCCGACATCACCACTGCGCAAGGCCGCGCAGCGGCGTTCAGCGTGGCAGGTGGTCCTGGCAAGGACTTCGACATTGTCGTCACCAACGCAGGCGGACCGCCGACGGGCGACTTTCGTGACTGGGGCCGTGAGGACTGGATGCGCGCGGTGGACGCCAACATGCTCACCCCTATCGAGCTGATCCGTGCCACGGTGGACGGCATGGCACAGCGGGGGTTTGGGCGCATCGTCAACATCACCTCCAGCGCGGTCAAGGCGCCCATCGACATTCTGGGTCTGTCCAACGGTGCGCGCAGCGGCTTGACAGGTTTCGTGGCGGGCGCAGCGCGCAGCGCCGCCATTGCCGGACGCGGCGTCACCATCAACAACCTGCTGCCAGGCAAGTTTGAAACAGACCGATTGACGGGCACCCTGAGTGCCGCAGCCGCCAAGACCGGCAAAGATCTCGACGAAGTGCGACGCGCGCAGCTCTCCATGATTCCGGCACGGCGCTTTGGTACGCCGCAGGAGTTTGGTGCCATCTGTGCCTTTCTGTGCAGCGTGCAGGCGGGCTACATCACCGGGCAGAACGTGCTGGCGGATGGCGGCGCGTATCCCGGTACCTTTTGAAGGCACTTTTTGACACGATGACAAGCAAGTGCTCAGTCCTCAATCCGCCAACGGCATGGGCGCATGTGCGCTGGGGGCAGCTATGAATCTGCGTCGCTGCGCCAGCCTGCATGGCTTGAAAGGCACAGGGGTGCGCATGGCGACCTTGCTGCTGGCGTGTGTGCTGTGCACCGCGATACCCCAGGCCGCGGCGCAGACCGCCACCCCGGCGCAGGCCAGCGTGTCTGCAACCGACGCCAACGTATCGCAGCCAGCCCCGCCGGTCGCACCACCAGAGCTCAGGCTGCGCGTGGTGGGCGGTCTGGCAGGACTCACGCAGCACACGCAATTCGAGGCGCCTTTCTGGACGCGTGACCTGCCACGCCTCAGCCACGGCCGTTTTCGCGCCGACATCGTCCCTTTCGACCGCGCCGGCGTGCCGGGCACCGAGATGCTGCGGCTGATGCAACTGGGCGTGGTGCCCTTTGGCACGGTGTTGATGAGCTCGCTGGCGGTGCAGTATCCGCAGTACGCCGCAGTGGATTTGCCGGGGCTCCATCCAGACATGGGGCAGTTGCGCGCATCGCTGGAGGTTTTTCGTCCTCACCTGGAAAAGGCGCTGCGCGACGAGATGGGCATCGAGTTGCTGGCGCTGTACGCCTACACAGCGCAGGTGCTGTTTTGTAAGCAGCCCTTGAAAGAACTGGCCGACCTGCGCGACAGACGGGTGCGCGTGTCGTCCGCTGCGCAGGGGGATTTCTTCGGCGCGCTGCAGGCGCGTCCCCAGCGGCTGCCGTTTGCGCAAGTGGCAGCCAGCATGGCGTCAGGCGCCAGCGACTGCGCCGTGACGGGTGCCATGTCGGGTAACAGCATCGGCCTGCACCGGCATTCAACGCATCTCTACCCCATGCCGATTACCTGGGGGGTGGCCATTTTTGGCGCCAACCGTGCCGCCTGGCAGGCGCTGCCCGATGATTTGCGCACCCTGTTGCTGGCCGAACTGCCGCGGCTGGAGCTTGCCATCTGGCGCAGCGCCGAGCACGAGACCGAACAGGGCGTGGCCTGCAACGTGGGTAGCCCGCGCTGCACTGCCGGACGCCAGGGCGCCATGAAGCTGGTGCCCGTGACGAAACAAGATGAAGCACGCCGTGACGACATCCTGCGCACCGTGGTGCTGCCCAGTTGGCTGCAGCGCTGCGGTGCGCAGTGCGCCGATATCTGGCAACGCACCATCGGTCCCGCGCGGGGCATAGCCCTGCCTGCCGCGCCATGACGCTGAGTGCCCACCGCCGACTGCTTGTGGTGCTGTGGGGCATCCTGGGGGTGCTGCTTGTGGCCCTGACCGCGGCCGTGACTGCGTTGCTGTGGAATGGCCGATCTGATGCGCTGGCCCAGGGCGAGGCACGGGTCAAGCGCTTTGCCGCTGGGGCCGAGGTCGGCATGAATCGTGCGCTGCTGTCGCTGGATGTGCTCCTGGCCAGTACCGAAGAAATGCTGCATGCCGACACCAGTGGCCGCGCAAGCTTTGACGCGGTGGGCGTCTCGGGCCTGCTGCGCGGCGCGGCACGGCAAAACCTGATGCTGCGCTACGTCGCGCTGCTCGATGAGACGGGCGCTTTGCTGGCAGCATCCGTGCCGCGCGAGGGCCTGCGCTCTGTGAGCCTGCCCACAGGCTTTCTGGCGGCCGCGATGTCGCAGGCCGTGCCCACGCTGATCGTCAGCCAGCCGCAGATGAGTGCGCTCAGCTCCGAGCGCGTACTCTACGTGGCTCGCCCCTTGCGGCTGGACGATGGCACGCCCTTGCTGGCCGTGGCCCAGGTGCCGGTGGAGGCGCTGGTGTCGGTTCTGCTGCAAGGGCAGGGCGTGCCGGAAATCGAGGTGACGTTCGAGCGCACCCAAGGCCAGCTGCTGCTGGGCGTGGATGCGTCGCAGGGCGCTGCCGAGCCCGTGCGCCTGGCGGCGCCAGCATTGCACGAGGAGGCGGCGCGAGCCAATCTTGCGGATGCGTGGCTTGCGCCGGCCCGCCTGTCGGGCGAGCCGGCCACTGTATTCGCGCGCCCTCTGCTGTACCAGGACCTCTGGGTAACCGCCAGCCTGCCGCAGGCGCTGGCGTTGACGGGCTGGAGGGATGGGGCCGTGACCGTGCTCGCGGGGGCCGTGCTGTTGGGCGTGTCGTTGATTCTCGCGGGCGTCTTTGCCACCCTGTATTCCCGGCGCATGCACCATGCACGCCAAGTGGAGGCCCGGTCCAAGGCTTTGCTGGATCAGGTGGTGGACGCCATGGTGAGCGGCTTCATGCTGCTGGACGCGCGCTTTTGCATAGCGCAGCGGAACCAGCGCTTCGAAGAGATGTTCCCCTGGCTGCAGGGCACCCTGGCCGTGGGCCTGCCGTTTCGGCGGGTGTTCGAGACCATGGTGCACTACCACCTGCCCGGCGCACATGCCCAGGACAAGCGCGACTGGGTACGGGCGCGCATGGCCCGGCAGCGCAATCCCAAGGGCACGGTGGAGCTGCGGCTACCCGACGGGCATATCGTTCAGGTCACCGAGCGGGCCACGCCTGACGGTGGCCTTGTCATCATCTGCCACGACGTGACCGACCTGCGCCAGGCCGCAGCCGAGATCGAGCACCTGGCCTTCTACGACCAGCTGACCGGCCTGCCCAACCGCCGCATGCTGCTGGATCAGCTGGGCAAGGCCTGCGCGGGGGCGGAACGCGCGGGTACGCTGGGAGCAGTATTGTTCATCGACCTGGACAACTTCAAGACCCTGAACGACACCCTGGGACATGAGACGGGCGACCTGTTTCTCAAGCAAGTGGCCCGGCGATTGGTGGCCAGCGTGCGAGCCGGCGATCTGGTGGCGCGCCTGGGCGGGGATGAGTTCGTGGTCGTGCTGGCGAGCCTGCCCGCAGACGCTGTGCAGGCCGCCTTGCAGGCGCGCAGCGTGGCGCAAAAGATCCTGCATTTGCTGGCCCGCCCCTACCAGATTGCCGGCCAAACCCACCACGGCAGCTGCAGCGTGGGAGCCGCGCTGTTTGGCCAAGTGCCGCAAACGGCGGCCGAAGTGCTCAAGCAGGCCGATATCGCCATGTACCAGGTCAAGACGAACCGCGGCAACTCCGTGTGCTTTTTCGACCCTGCCATGCAGGTGGCGATCAACCGCCGTGCGCGCCTGGAAGCCGACCTGCAGGCCGCGCTGGACGCAGACCAGTTCTTGTTGCACTTGCAGCCGCAGTTCTCGCAGGGCGGCACCATGATGGGCGCCGAGGCGCTGATCCGCTGGCAGCATCCCGAGCGTGGGCTGGTGCCGCCGGCGCAGTTCATCGGCGTGGCAGAAGACGGCGAGCTCATCGTGCCCATGGGGCGCTGGGTGCTGCGCACCGCCTGCCAGCTGCTCGCGCGCTGGCAGGGGCAGGAGGGCCTGTCCACCTTGTCGCTGAGCGTGAACGTGAGCGCGCGCCAGTTTCGCCAGCCCGACTTCGTGGATCTGGTGTTGCAGCAGCTGCAGCATACGGGTGCGCCCGCGCACCGGCTGGAGCTGGAGCTGACCGAATCCCTGGTGCTGGAAGACGTGCAGGACTCCATCGCCAAAATGCACCAGCTGCGCACCAAAGGCGTGCGCTTTGCTCTGGATGACTTTGGCACCGGCTATTCATCCCTGGCCTACCTCACGCGGTTGCCGCTGCACCGCCTGAAAATCGACCAATCTTTCGTGCACCACCTGGGCGAGCGCCACATTGACGACGTAGTGGTGCAGACCATCCTGGGCATGGCACGCAGCCTGGAGCTGGAAGTGGTGGCCGAAGGCGTGGAAACCCAGGCGCAGCGCGACTTTCTGGCCCAGCACGGCTGCGACATGTACCAGGGCTACCTGTTCGCGCGGCCCATGCCGGTGGATGAATTCGAAGCCCTGTGCACCGCCCCGGCTGTGCCCCTGCCCTGACCGGGTACCGCACGGCCACGCCGTCCGATGCGTTTTGACGCACCTTTCGGCCACGGCCGAAAAACTCCCAGTCGCCGGTGCAGTCTGCTAGGCCCGCCGCGACGACACCACGATCCCGCCGACGATCAGCACGAAGGCCACCGCGTGGTACAGGTGCGGCGCCTCGCCCAGAAAGGCCGTGGACAGCATGGCCGCAAACAGCGGCGTGAGGTTGACGAAAAACCCCCCCACTACCGGCCCCGCGCGCTGCACGCCCACACCCCAGAATCGATAGGCAAGGATGGCCGGGCCGATGGCGATGAAGGCCAGGCCCGCAGCAAGCGGCCAGCCCCAGATGATTTGCCTGTGCTCCAGCGACCATTCCGCCCCCGCGAACGCGCCGGACCAGGCCAGCCCGAACACCATCTGCGCCATCAAAAAACCAGCCCAGTCGCTGCGCAGACCCTGGGGCTCGGCCGTGCGCACCAGCAGCCAGCTATAGACCGACCAGGAGAAGGTGGCCAGCACCATGTACAAGTCACCCGGCACCAGGCGCAGCGCCAGCAGCTGCTCCCAGCTGCCGCGGCTGAGCACCAGCAGCACGCCCGCCACCGACAGCAGCACCCCCGCCACCTGCTGGCGCGTGGCGGGCACGCCGAAAAACAGCGCGCCCACCACCAGCATGGCCGCCGGCATGCCCGAGCCCACCAGCGTCACATTCAGCGGCGTGGAGGTCTGCAGCGCCAGGTACAGCAGCGCGTTGTAGCTGCCAATGCCAAACAGCCCCAGCAGCGCATAGCGGCGCCAGTGCGGCCACAGGCCGCTGGCCGGGCGCAGCACCTGCCAGGCCAGCGGCGCCAGCAGCGCAAAAGCCAGCAGCCAGCGTACAAAGTTCAGGGTCAGGGGCGGGATCAGCGTGTTCACCACGCGGCCCACCACCGCATTGCCGGCCCACAGCAGCGGCGCGGCGACGAGCATCGCGATGGTGCTCGGCGAAAGTCGTTGTGTCATAGGGGGAGCAACTGTAAGCCAATCGCATGACGGTCAAGGGCGCCCAGCGCGTCAAAACATGGCAGCATTCGGGCCGCTGCGCGCTGCGCCCGTACCCGTCCAAGACCCACTATTCACCAGGAGACCTGACAGCCATGACCCTTGCCATCCAGATCCGCCAGCACGGCGGCCCCGAAGAGTTGCAGATTGTTGACGTGCAGGTCGGCCAGCCCGGCCCGGGCGAGGTGCGCATCCGCCATCACGCCATCGGGCTGAACTTCATCGACGTCTATCACCGCACCGGCCTGTACCCGCTGCAAATGCCCGCCGGCATCGGCATGGAGGGCGCGGGCGTGATCGAGGCCGCGGGCGAAGACGTCACGCACCTGCGCGTGGGCGACCGCGCGGCCTACGCCAGCCAGCCGCCCGGCAGCTACTGCGAGGCGCGCGTGATGCCCGCCAAGTGCGTGTGCAAGCTGCCCGATGCCATCAGCTTCGAGACCGGCGCGGCCATGATGCTCAAGGGTCTCACCGCGCAGTACCTGCTGAAAAAAACGCGCCCCGTGGAGGGCCTTGAGCCGGGCGACTTCGTGCTGTTCCACGCGGCCGCGGGCGGCGTGGGCCTGATTGCCTGCCAGTGGGCGCGGGCGCTGGGCCTGCAGCTCATCGCCACCGCCGGCACCGACGCCAAATGCCAGCTGGCACTGGACAACGGCGCGGCCTACGCCATCAACTACGCCCGGGAAGACTTTGCCGTGCGGGTCAAGGAGATCACCGGCGGGCGCGGCGTGAAGGTGGTCTATGACTCGGTGGGCAAGGACACCTGGGGCAAGTCGCTGGAATGCCTGCGCCCCTTTGGCCTGATGGCCAGCTTTGGCAACGCCTCGGGGCCCGTGGCGCCGTTCGCGCCGGGCATGCTGGGCGCCAAAGGCTCGCTGTACGTCACGCGCCAGACGCTGTTCACGCACATCGCCACGCGCGAATCCACGCAGGCCATGGCCGACGACCTGTTCGCCGTGGTAGCCAGCGGGCAGGTGAAGATCCACATTGCCCAGCGCTACGCTTTGCGCGACGTGCAGCAGGCGCACCGCGACCTGGAGGCGCGCAAGACCACCGGCTCCACCATTCTGACGCTGGCGTGATGCTCTCTGCCAACGCCCCCGCCTGGGTGGCCGCCGCCCGCGCCTGCGCCACCAGCGGCCCGGCCGCGCCACGCCTGCCGCTGCTGCTGGGCCGCGAGCCGGTGGGGTCGGTCGATGCGGCGGTATTTGGTCAAATTGACCTGCAGCCCTTGCTGGACGAGCGCTACCAGCTATCAATAGTGCAGCACGAAGGTGCCCGGGCCTGGGCGGTGACGGCGCCTGACGCCACCGCTGCCCTGAACGCACTGGCCCACGCACTGCGCGCCGCCGGCCACTGCGGCCCCTGGCGTGACGAGCAACTGGCCGTGTGCACGCCCGATGGGCGGCGCCTGGCCACCGTGGAGCGCGGCGCCGTGCGGGTGCTGGGCCTGGCCACGCACGCTGTGCACCTGGTGGGCTGCACTGCGGGCGGCGCCATGTGGGTGCAGCAGCGCTCGCTCACCAAACCCAACCACCCCGGCAAGTGGGACACGCTGATGGGCGGCATGGTGTCGGCCGCCGACAGCCTGGCGCAAGCCCTGGCGCGCGAGACCTGGGAAGAAGCCGGCCTGCGCCTGGAGCAGCTGCGGCGGCTGGCGCATGGTGGCGATGTGCAGTTCGCACAGCCCAGCGACGAGGCGGGCGGCAGCGGCTACATGGTCGAGCGCATCGACTGGTTCCATGCCACGGTGCCCGAGGGCGTGAGGCCCGTCAACCAGGACGGCGAGGTGGCGCGCTTTGAATGCCTGACGCACGCGCAGGTGCACGAACGCCTGGCGCGCGGCGCGTTCACGCCCGAGGCGGCGCTGGTGCTGGCGGGGTTTTACGGTTGGTGATTTTGCTATTGAATGTGTAGCTGCTAGCGCTTTATTCATAAGCGCTACAGGCGTTTTTGACTGATACCCCCGTTGCGCGGCGCCTGGCGCCGTCGTCCATCACAACATCATGGCCCGTTCCCGTTTGCTGCCCGACAACTTCACCCTGGCCCTTGTATCCACCGTGGCGCTGGCCAGCCTGCTGCCCGCATCGGGCGGGGCGGGGGCTTTTTTTGAAAAGGCCACCGTGGGCGTGGTGGCGCTGCTGTTTTTCATGCACGGCGCCAAACTCTCGCGCCAGGCGGTGCTGGCGGGCCTGGGCCACTGGCGGCTGCATTTGCTGGTGGTGGCCAGCACGTTCGCGCTGTTTCCGGTGCTGGGGCTGGTGCTGCAGCCCCTGCTGCAGCCTTTGGTGACGCCCGACCTGTACACCGGCGTGCTGTATCTGTGCGTGCTGCCGGCCACGGTGCAGTCGTCCATCGCCTTCACGGCGGTGGCGCGCGGCAACATGGCGGCCGCCATTTGCAGCGCGTCGGCCTCCACGCTGCTGGGCATTTTCATCACGCCGCTGCTGGTGGGGCTGGTGCTGCCGCAGGCCGGCGGCACGGCCCAGCAGGACATGCTGGGCAGCATAGGCCGCATCATGCTGCAGCTGGCGCTGCCGTTTGTGGCGGGGCATTTGCTGCGCCCGTGGATTGGCGGCTTCATCACGCGTCATGCGGCCACGCTGAAATATGTGGACCAGGGCTCGGTGCTGCTGGTGGTCTATACGGCCTTCAGCGCGGCAGTGGTGGGCGGGCTGTGGCGCCAGCTGCCGCTGCCTGCGCTGGCCGGGCTGCTGGTGGTGTGCGCGGTGATTCTGGGCGCGGCGCTCACGGCCACCACCTGGCTGGCGAGGCGCCTGGGTTTTTCAAAAGAGGACGAGATCACCATCGTGTTCTGCGGCTCCAAAAAGAGCCTGGTGAGCGGCGTGCCCATGGCCAAGGTGCTGTTTGCCTCACAGGCGGCGGGCGCCATCGTGCTGCCGTTGATGGTGTTCCACCAGATGCAGCTGATGGTGTGCGCCGTGCTGGCGCAGCGCTATGCGCGGCGTCAGGAGCCGCCAGCGGTGCCATAAGTCACAACAGCCCGGCCGTCTTTCGAGGGTCGGGCTGTTTTCATGGCTGGGTGGCTGCGCGCCGTGGATTGGCGCTATGGGCCGGGCTTGTAGGCCACAAACTTCCAGCGCGACAGTGCTGGCACCGCTGACGCGCACCGTGCAACGAAAAGCGCACGCCAGCGGTGCGTGCGCTCAAACGTCCAGTCCGACTCATTGCCCACGGTCAGGCACAGCCCGGAGCCCCGCAGCTCAATCAGGCCATCCGCCCGAAAATCAAAGCGCTGCAGCGGCCGGGCATCCATGAAAGGGGTTTTTTCATCGCACTGGCGCGGCACCACCGCCGCTCCGGGCAGGGCGCGGCCATTGAGCCCCGCCACCGTCGCACAGGCTCCATAGGCGACGAACTGGATGCGCGATTCAGCATCGATCGCCACGGCCTCGTCCTGGTACAGGCCGGGCTTGCAATTGTGTGCCGTCAAGGGAAGGTCAAACCGGATGTACTGGCCTGATCCCACCACGTCCAGGCAATACCCGTCCTGCGGACGATCCAGGTTGTCTTGCAGCCTCAAATGCCCGACCACGGGTTGGTCAGCGGCTGGTTTTGATGTCTGCGCCCAAACGGCCGCTGCCGCCCCGCACGCCGCGATGCCCAGCGCGGCATGCAAAAGCCTGCTCCATCGTGTCAGGTTCAAGACTTTTCCCCGGAGGTTTTTGGTGTTCAGCGCGCCCGGCGCACGCGCAGCAGCTCGTCCAGAATCAGGCACGCCGCGCCCACGGTGATGGCGCAGTCGGCCACGTTGAAGGCCGGGAAGTGCCAGCCGCGCAGGTGAAAGTCCAGAAAGTCCACCACGTAGCCGTGCTGCACGCGGTCGATCACGTTGCCCACCGCGCCGCCCAGAATGCTCGACAGCGCAAAGCAAAACAGCTTTTGCCCCGGGTGCTGGCGCAGCTGCCACACGATGAACGCCGCCACCACGGCGGCGATACCGGTGAACAGCCAGCGCTGCCAGCCGCCCGCGTCCGCCAGAAAGGAGAACGCCGCGCCGGTGTTGTGTGCCCGCACGATGTTGAAGAAGCTGGTCACGTAGGTGGCGTCGCCCAGGCGGTAGTAGCCCAGGATCAGCGTCTTGGTGAACTGGTCGGCCAAAACCAGCAGCACCGCCCAGCCCAGCCAGGGCCACAGGCTGGCGCTGACGGATGCGTTGGCGCGGGCCATCAGGCGTGCACCCGGTTTTCACCGGCGCCATGCAGATTGCTGTCGCAGCGCCCGCACAGGGTGGGGTGCTCGGGGTTGTGGCCCACGTCGGCGCGGTAGTGCCAGCAGCGCTCGCATTTGGCATCAGAACTGGCCGCAACGCTGATATGCAGTGCGCTGCCAGCTACCAAATGAGTAGCGGAAACGATGAACACGAACTTCAGGTCGTCGCCCAGGCTGGCCAGTAGCGCATGGTCTTCGGGCGCGGCGGTGAGCGTGACCACGGCCTGCAGCGACGAGCCCACGGTGCCGGCGGTGCGCACGGTCTCGATCTCCTTGTTGACTGCGTCGCGGATCTCGCGCAGGCGTTCCCACTTGGCGGCCAGGCCCTCGTCCGCCGTGGGGATGGTCTGGTAGGTTTCCAGATAGATGGATTGCGACTTTCCAAACACCTTCCACGCTTCTTCGGCGGTAAAGGACAGGAACGGCGCCATCCAGCGCAGCATGGCGTGGGTGATCTGGTACAGCGCCGTCTGCGCGCTGCGGCGCGCCAGGCTCTTGGGCGCCGTGGTGTACAGGCGGTCTTTCAGCACGTCCAGGTAAAAGCCCCCCAGGTCTTCCGAGCAGTACAGCTGCAGTTTGGCCACGACGGGGTGGAACTCGTACACCTTGTAGTGCGCCAGAACCTCCTGCTGGAACTGCGCGGCACGCGTGAGCGCGTAGCGGTCGATCTCCAGCATCTGGTCGAACGGCACGGCGTCCTGCGCGGGGTCGAAGTCGCTCACGTTGGCCAGCAAAAAGCGCAGCGTGTTGCGGATGCGGCGGTAGGCATCCACCACCCGCGCCAGAATCTTGTCGTCGATGGCCAGGTCGCCTGAATAGTCGGTGGCGGCGCACCACAGGCGGATGATCTCGGCGCCCAGCTTGCCGCTCACCTCCTGCGGCGATACGGTGTTGCCCAGCGACTTGCTCATCTTCTTGCCCTGGCCGTCCACCGTGAAGCCGTGCGTGAGCAGGCTGCGGTAGGGCGCGCGCCCGTAGATGGCGCTGGCCAGCAGCAGCGAGCTGTGGAACCAGCCGCGGTGCTGGTCGTGGCCCTCCAGGTACATGTCGGCCTCGGGGCCCTCGTCGTGGTGCATGGTGGGGTGCGTGCCGCGCATCACATGCCAGAAGGTGGAGCCGGAGTCGAACCACACCTCCAGGATGTCGGTGCTCTTGGTGTAGTGCTGCGCGTCATCAGCGCCCAGGATCTCCTCGGCTGTCACGCGGCTCCAGGCCTCGATGCCGCCTTGCTCGACGATCTCGGCGGCCTGGTCCAGGATGTCCATGGTGCGCGGGTGCAGCTCGCCAGAATCTTTGTGCAGAAAGAACGGGATGGGCACGCCCCAGCTGCGCTGGCGCGAGATGCACCAGTCGGGCCGCCCGGCGATCATGTCGCGCAGGCGGGCCTTGCCGTTGTCGGGGTAGAAGGCCGTGTGCTCGATGGCATCCAGCGCAATCTGGCGCAGCGTTTGCGCGGGCTTTTGCGCCGGGTCGGTGAACACGCCCTCGCCCTCGTCCATGCGCACGAACCACTGGGCCGCGGCGCGGTAGATCACGGGCGTCTTGTGGCGCCAGCAGTGCGGGTAGCTGTGGGTGATGGTGGTGGTGTGCAGCAGGCGGCCAGCGGTCTGCAGCGTCTCGATGATGACGGGGCAGGCCTTCCAGATGTTCATGCCGCCGAACAGGGCCAGCTGCTCCTCATAACTGCCGTTGCCCTGCACGGGGTTGAGGATGTCCTCGTACTTCATGCCGTGCGCCACGCACGCGTTGAAGTCGTCCACGCCATAGGCAGGCGCGCTGTGCACGATACCCGTGCCGTCGCTGGCCGTGGCGTAGTCGGCCAGGTACACGGGCGACAGGCGGCGGTAGCCCGCATGCACGTCATGCAGCGGATGCTCGAACTCCAGGCCGCCGAGCTTTGCGCCCTGCGCCACGGCAAGCACCTGGCCGGCCAGGCCCCAGCGCGTCAGGCAGGCATCGACCAGTGTCTCGGCCACGATGAACAGGCCGCGCTCGGTGTCCACCAGGGCGTAGGGCAGCTCGGGGTTGAGGTTCAGCGCCTGGTTGGCGGGAATGGTCCAGGCGGTGGTGGTCCAGATGACGGCAAAGGCGTCTTTGGTCGGGCTACCGGAGGGGCTTTCCAGTCCCTGCAGGCCAAAGGCGGCAGCCAGCTTTGCCGGCTCGTGTGCCTTGAAGGCCACGTCCAGCGTCTGGCTCTTTTTGTCCTGGTACTCGATCTCGAATTCGGCCAGCGACGAGCCGCAGTCAAAGCACCAGTACACGGGCTTGAGGCCGCGATAGACAAAGCCGCGCTCCATCACCTTCTTGAGTGCGCGGATCTCGCCAGCCTCGCTGGCGAAGTTCATGGTCTTGTACGGGTTGTCCCAGTCGCCCAGCACGCCCAGGCGCTTGAAGTCCACCATCTGCTGCGCGATCTGCTCGGTGGCGAAGGCGCGGCCCTTGGCCTGCATCTCGTCGCGCGGCAGGTTGCGCCCATGCAGCTTTTCGATGGCGTTCTCGATCGGCAGGCCGTGGCAGTCCCAGCCGGGCACGTAGATGGCGTCAAAACCCTCCAGCTGGCGCGCCTTGGTGATCATGTCCTTGAGGATCTTGTTCACCGCATGGCCGATGTGCAGCTGGCCGTTGGCATACGGCGGGCCGTCGTGCAGGATGAACTTGGGCGCGCCGCTGCGGGCGTCGCGCAGGCGCTTGTACAGGCCGTTGTCCTGCCATTCCTTGACCCAGCCCGGCTCGCGCTTGGGCAGGTCGCCGCGCATGGGGAAGGGCGTGTCTGGCATGTTCAGCGTGCCGCGATAGGCACTGGCGGGGGCGTTTTTGGCGTTGGCGTCGGACATGGGGGGAACCTTCAGGTCAGGGGCGTTGCGGGCATCGTGCCCGGCAGGCCGGCAAATATCGGGACTGGGCAGGGGCAGGGCGGCAGCAGCCCGCCAGCAAGAGGGCGGGGCGAGCGGCGGCCCCGTCAAATTCGGTCGCGGGTGGTCTGGCGACGGGTCTCTGCGTGGGTGGATGCGAAGTACGCGCGGGCGTCATCGCAGTCCTTGGCGATACCGGCCGTAAGGGCGTCCAGGCTGTCGTACCTCAGCTCGTCGTGCAGTTTGTGCAGCAGTTCCACGCGCACGATCTTACCGTAGCCCCCTTCGGCTCCCAGGTGCTGGGGCCAGCGCAGGCAGTGCGTCTCCAGCAGCACGCGCCCGCCGTTCACGTCGCTGGGGTCCAGCGACGGGCGCACGCCCAGGTTGGCCACGCCGGGCAGGGGCTCAGCGTCCAGCCCGTGCACCAGCACCGCGAAGATGCCGCTGGCGGCGGGCTTCCAGTGCGCAAAGCGCAGGTTCAGCGTGCGAAAGCCGTCCTGGTGCGGCCCGCTGGCGGCCGAGCGGCCCAGCTTGCGCCCCAGCTTGCGCCCATGCACCACATGGCCCGAGATGGCGTAGGGCCGGCCCAGCAGGCGCGCGGCGTCTGCCATGTTTCCTGCGGCGAGTGCCTCGCGCACGGCCGAGCTGGATACGCGTAAGTCATGCACCTCGTAGCTGTTCATGCGCGCCACCTCAAAGCCGCGCTCGTTGCCCGCGGCGTCCAGCAAGGCGTAGTCGCCCGCGCGCTGCGCGCCAAAGCGAAAGTCGTCGCCCACCAGCAGGTAGCGCGCGCCCAGGCCGCCCACCACCACGTCGTCGATGAAGGCCTGGGGCGACTGGCGTGCCAGCTTGTCGTTGAAGGGCAGCACCACGGTCTGCTGCACGCCGCAGCGCGCCAGCTCGGAGAGCTTGTCGCGCAGTGTGCCGATGCGTGCTGGCGCCAGATCAGGGCGCTGGTGCACCGCGGCAAAGTAGTCGCGCGGGTGGGGCTCGAAGGTCAGCACGCAGCTGGGCACACCGCGGTGCTGGGCCTCGTTGTTCAGCAGGGCCAGCATGGCCTGGTGGCCGCGGTGCACGCCGTCGAAATTACCAATGGTGAGAGCGCAGGCGGGGGCCACTCCAGGATGATGGAAGCCGCGGAAAATCTTCATCGCAGTGCTTTTCTTTTGATAGCGGCTGGCGCATGTCCATCAAGCGCTTGACGCCAATCTGTCACATAAAAGCGTATATTGTGCGCTACCCGGTGCGCACCCATGGCGCGCCGGGCGAGACATCAGCGTTCCGATTCTTGTGTTGCATTGCAGGAGGCGTGTTGTGAAGGTCTTGAAGCTGTCGGCCCAAGGGCTGCCGCAGTCGTGGATATCGCTGGAGCAGGCGGTCACGCATTACGCCGCGGGCGAGGTGCGCTGGGAGATCGGCGCGCAGATTGCGCTGTTTCGTGGCGGCCATAACGCGCTGACGGGCGAGCAGTCGCAGATTGCGGTGAGCAGCATCATCGGCACCCGCGGTGTGCCCAGCATCAACCCCTTTGACCTGTACCCCAGCCTCACCAATTCCAAGCTGTTTGCCCGCGACCGCAATGTGTGCGCCTACTGCGGTGGGCATTTTGCCGAGCAGGACCTGACGCGCGAGCACATCGTGCCGTTTGCCAAAAATGGCCTGAACCACTGGATGAACGTGGTTACCGCCTGCCGCCCCTGCAACCACCGCAAGGGCCCGCGCACCCCGGAGCAGGCCCACATGCCGCTGCTCTACACCCCCTACGTGCCCAGCCTGTGGGAAGACTTCATCCTGCGCAACCGGCGCATCCTGGCCGACCAGATGGAGTTTTTGATGGCCCATGTGCCCAAGTCGTCGCGGCTGCTGAGCTGAGAGGCTGAGAGTCTTTTGCCTATGCCCGCCTTGGGAGGCCCAGAGGCGGCAGCGGCTCGCGTTTTACTGCGCCGCATCCTCACCGGGCGTCACGCCCAACTGCTCGCACAGCTGCGCCACGGTGGCGCGCAAGGCGGCCACCTCGCCCTCCAATGCCTGCACGCGCTGCGCCAGCGCGTCGCTGTCGGCGGCCGACGCGCCTGTGCGGGGTGCGGCCTGTGCGCCGGCCTGCAAGGCGGCCACGTCCACTGGACCGCACAGCAGGTGCGCCCAGCGCGGCTCGCGGGCGCCAGGCGCGCGCGGCAGCAGCATGACCAGCGGGCCGCCTTTGTCCTCGGGGCGCTCGGCCAGCTCGTCCAGAAAAGCCTCGACCGACGAGGTGTCGGCAAAGCGGTGCCAGCGCTCGGCGTTGATGCGCAGCTCGGCCGCCGTCTGCGGGCCGCGCAGCATCAGCAGGCCCAGCAGCGCGGCGGACTGGTCGGGCACGCCCACGCCGCGCTGGAAGTTGTGCTCCCAGCGCGCCACGCGGGCGCCGCCGATCTCCTGCACCAGCGTCTGCTGGCGCAGATCGTCCAGCGCCTGCTGCACCTCGCTGTCGGACAGCTGCATCACCGGGTCGCGGCTGCTTTTCTGGTTGCAGCCCAGCACCAGGCTGTTGAGACTGAGGGGGTAGCTGTCGGGCACGGTGCGGGATTTTTCCAGCAGCGTGGCAAGCACGCGTGCCTGCGGCGCGGTCAGGGGGCGGGTGTGGGGATCGAAGGGCATGGGCAGGGGGATAATTTGCGGCAAATGAAGAACATCGTGATTTTGATCTCCGGCGGCGGCTCCAACATGGCGGCCATCGTGCGCGCGGCGCAGCAGCAAAACTGGGTGGGTCGCCACGGCGTGCGCGTGGCAGCGGTGCTGAGCAACAAGGCAGACGCCAGGGGCCTGACGCTGGCCGCCACCCAGGGCATCGCCACCCAGGTGCTGGACCACAAGGCCTACGCCTCGCGCGAGGCGTTCGATGCCGCGCTGGCCCAGGCCATCGACGCCTACGAGCCCGCGCTGGTGGTGCTGGCGGGCTTCATGCGCATCCTTACGCCGGGCTTTGTGGCCCACTTTGCGGGGCGGCTGGTCAACATCCACCCGTCGCTGCTGCCCGCCTTCACGGGGCTGCACACGCACCAGCGCGCCATTGATGCGGGCTGCAAATTCGCCGGTTGCACGGTGCACGAGGTCACGGCCGAGCTGGACGTGGGCCCCATCCTGGATCAGGCCGTGGTGCCCGTGCTGCCCGGCGACACGGCCGACACCCTTGCCGCCCGCGTGCTGACGCAGGAGCACCTGATCTACCCGCGCGCCGTGCTGGCGCATTTGCTTAAAAATTGATAGCTGCTTGCGCTTGATAAACAAGGGCCAGAGCCTTGTTTTGCAATAAGCCATCGGGCGCTGCCAGACAGCGCACAGGGCGCAAGGTGGGACAATCCGCCCCATGCACCCCAAAGCCCTTCTGGATGCCTGCGCCGAACTGGTCAGGCTGACCTTGACTTTTGAACACCCCGCTGATGCGGTGGTGTCGCGTTATTTCCGTGAACACCGCGCGCTGGGCCCCCGCGAGCGCGCCACGCTGGCCGAGACCGTCTATAACGTGCTGCGCAAGAAGCTGCTGTACGAGCAGCTGGCGCGCTCGGGCTCGGGCCCCAAGGAACGGCGCCTGGCCATTCTGGGCTTTTACGGCCCGCGGGACTTCCTTAAAAGCGCCCTGTCCGACCAGGAAAAAGCCTGGGTGGACGCCTGCGACGCCGTGCGTGACGACGAACTGCTCGAACCCCAGCGCCACAACCTGCCCGACTGGCTGGCCGCGCCGCTCAAGGCCCAGCTGGGCCAGGGTTTCTGGCCGCTGGTGGACAGCCTGTCGCACAGCGCGCCGCTGGATCTGCGCGTGAACGCCTTGATGGCAAAACGGCCTGAAGTGCAGGCAGAACTTGCGCGAGCAGCTATCAAATCAGTAGTAACGCCGTACTCGCCCTGGGGCCTGCGCATTGAGGGCAAGCCCGCGCTGGCCAAGGTGGATGCGTTCACGCGCGGCGCCATCGAGGTGCAGGACGAAGGCTCGCAGCTGCTGGCGCTGCTGCTGGATGCCAAGCGCGGCGAGATGGTGGTGGACTTTTGCGCCGGCGCCGGCGGCAAGACGCTGGCCATTGGCGCGGCCATGCGCAGCACCGGGCGGCTGTATGCGTTTGACGTGTCGGGCCACCGGCTGGAGGCGCTCAAGCCGCGCCTGGCGCGCAGCGGCCTGTCCAACGTTCACCCGGCCGCCATCGCCCATGAGCGCGACGAGCGCGTGAAGCGCCTGGCCGGCAAGATCGACCGCGTGCTGGTGGATGCGCCGTGCTCGGGCCTGGGCACGCTGCGGCGCAACCCCGACCTGAAGTGGCGCCAGTCGCCCCAGTCGGTGCAGGAGCTGACGGCCAAGCAGACAGCCATCCTGCAAAGCGCCGCGCGCCTGGTCAAACCCGGCGGGCGCCTGGTCTATGCCACCTGCAGCGTGCTGCCCGAGGAGAACGAGGCCATCGCCGAGGCCTTCACGGCGGCGCACCCCGACTTTGCGCCGCTGGACGCGGGCGAGGTGCTGGCGCAGCTCAAGGTGGAGCAGGCAGCCAGCCTGTGCGCCGGCGGCGACAGCGGCACGCGCTACCTGCGCCTGTGGCCGCACCGGCACCAGACGGACGGGTTCTTTGCCGCCGTCTGGAGCCGCAAGGACTGAGACAGTGTGAACGCGCCCTCCCGGGCCGCTTTTGCGCGGCGCGCGCGGCCACGCCGGATGGATTCACTCCTGCTGCCGCGCCGCATGCCGTCCGCGTAAACACTGATCGCGGCTTGAAATCATGACAGCGGCAGGCCTCTAATATCAACAGCACGCCTGCGCAACCGGCGCGGGCATCCCCTGGTTTTTTGCTTGTGAAAAGGTCTTACCTATGCCGATCCCCGATGGGGCGCTGCTGAACGCCGTCCTCGACTGGCTGGCCCATGGACTGTGGAATCTGTCCTGGTGGCACATCGTGCTCTACGCCCTGGTGACGACGCACATCACCATCGCCGCGGTCACCATCTTTTTGCACCGCTGCCAGGCGCACCGCGCGCTGGAGCTGGGGCCGGTGCCGTCGCATTTCTTTCGCTTGTGGCTGTGGCTGGCCACGGGCATGGTCACCCGGCAGTGGGTGGCCATCCACCGCAAGCACCACGCCCGCTGCGAGACGCCCGACGATCCGCACAGCCCGCAGACGCGGGGGCTGAGCACCGTGATGTGGAAGGGCGCCGAGCTGTACCGCGCCGAGGCGAAGAACCCTGAGACGCTGCAAAAATTTGGCCACGGCACGCCCGACGACTGGATGGAGCGCAACGTCTATACCCGCTTCACCTGGCAGGGCGTGGGCCTGATGCTGGTCGCGGATCTGGCGCTGTTTGGCGCGGCCGGCGCCGCCGTGTGGGCGGTGCAGATGGCGTGGATTCCGTTCTGGGCTGCGGGCGTGGTCAACGGCGTGGGCCACTACTGGGGCTACCGCAACTTCGAGGCGCCGGACGCATCCACCAACCTCGTGCCCTGGGGCATCGTGATCGGCGGCGAGGAGCTGCACAACAACCACCACACCTACCCCGCGGCGGCCAAGTTCTCGGTCAAGCCCTACGAGTTCGACGTCGGCTGGCTCTACATCAGCCTGCTGCGCAAGATTGGCTGGGCCACCGTCAAGAAGGTGCCGCCCCGGCTGCAACTGGGCGCCGTCAGGCCCGTGGCCGACGAAAAGACGCTGGAGGCCCTGATCGCCAACCGCTACGAGGTCATGGCCGGCTACGCGCGCGACGTGCGGCGCGCCTGCCAGGACGAGATCGCCGCCCTGAAGGCGCGCAAGGCCGATGTGTCTGCCCTCAGGACGGCCCGGCGCTGGCTGCACCGCGACGCCGAGAAGGTGCCCGCCCGCGCCCAGCCGCAGCTGGCCCAGGCCCGCGCCGCTCACCCCGCGCTGGACAAGATGGTCACCATGCGCGAAGAGCTGCGCCAGCTGTGGCTGAACACCTCGCGCTCGCGCGAGCAGCTCACGGCCGACCTGCAGGCCTGGTGCCAGCGGGCCGAGGCCAGCGGCATCGCGGCGCTGCAGGAGTTCTCTGTGCGCCTGCGTGCGGCACGCGCCTGAGTCCGCAAGACAACACGGCACGCGCCGCGCAGATTTGCATGAAAAAGCCGCGTTTGCGCGGCATTGCGGGTAAGCTGTCAATCACCTAATCCACCAGAGACACACAGGAGTGGCCATGAGCGATACATCCCCCTTCGGCTTCGGGCGCTTTGTTCCGGGCTTTGACTTCCTGCAAAACCTGGCCAAGGGCGCAGCGGCCGGCATGCCGGCCATGCCCGGCATGTCGATGCCCACCGGCTGGATTGCGCCCACGATGAGCGTGGAAGACATCGACAAGCGCATCCAGGAGCTCAAGTCCGTGCAGTTCTGGCTCGATCAGAACTCGCGCGCGCTCACTGCCACCGTGCAGGCGCTGGAGGTGCAAAAGATGACCCTGGCCACGCTGCAGGGCATGAACACCGCCATGGGCGACCTGGCCGGCGCATTTGGCGCGGCACGCGCCACCCCCGACGATGCCAGCGCCGCGGCTGCGCCGTCGTCCGCCGCATCGCCCGAGCCGCAGGCTGCGCAGGCGCAGGCGGCGTCCGCCATTCCCGGCATGGCCGACCCCATGCAATGGTGGGGCGCGCTGACCAGCCAGTTCCAGCAGATTGCGGCCAACGCCATCAAGGACGTCAGCGCGCACCAGGCCGCCTTCGAGGCAACCCGCGAGATGGCCAGCGGCGCCGTCAAGACAGCCACCGACATGGCCGCGCAGGCGGCAGCCCAGGGCATGCAGACCGCCCAGGATCTGCAAAGCGCGGCTGCAGCTGCCGTCAGCGCGCAGGCCACACCCTCTGCCCAGGCAGCCGGCAAGGCGCAGCCTGCCGCACGCAAGGCCGCTGCCAAGACGGGCGCCGCCGGCGCCGCTGCACCCGACGCCAGCGCAAGCCGGCCTGCCGCAGCCAAGACCACTGCATCGGCACGCACGCGGCGGCCCGCGGGCTGACCAGCCCCCGGCCGGGCAGTGCCGTCGGCCATGACCTGTTCAATTGACCCATGAAGCTTTTTGCCCATGCCCATGCCGCCCATCCGCAGTGGGAGATGGCGGCTGCGCTGGCGGTGGCGCAATTGAAGGCGCAAATGGCCCTGCCCCGGTACGTGCGCGCGCCATCGCTGGGGCTGATCTACATCACCGACCACTACGCGGGCGATGCCGCTGCCCTGCTGCGTTATCTGGCGGCGCAGTTGCCCGCCGTGTCCGACTGGAGCGGCACCGTGGGTGTGGGCGTGGCGGGCAACAACGCCGAGCATTTCGACGAGCCCGCGCTGGCCGTGATGCTGTGCGACATTGCGCGAGAGCATTACCGTGTCTTTTCCGGCGTTGCGCCCCTGCAGCATGCCAGCGCCGGCGCGGCCGCAGCGGTCACCGCCGCGCCGCCCTTCGTCGCCCGCACGGCGCTGGTGCATGCCGACGGCGGCACGCCCGAGCTGACCGAGCTGGTGAACGAAATGGCAGGCCGCACCCAAAGCGGCTTTGTGTTCGGCGGCGTATCCGCCAGCCGCGGGCCTGGCGTGCAGTTTGCGTTGCACGCGGGCGACGGCGTGGCCGTGGGCGGCGTGCTGCATGGCGGTTTGTCCGGCGTGGCCTTTGATGGGCAGCTGAACCTGGTCACGCGCGTCAGCCAGGGCTGCCAGCCCATCGGGCCGACGGCCACCATCACCGCGGCGCAAGACAACCTGGTGCTGCGCCTGGACGACGAGCCCGCGCTCGATGTGCTGCTGCGCACCCTGGGTGTGTCGCTGGACGGCGGCCCGCAGCCCGCGCTGGCCGCGGTGCGCGCCACGCTGGCGGGTCTGGACGATGCCGGCGCCCCCCGCCACCAGCACCCGGGCCACTTCGATGCCGGCACGCGCGTGCGGCACATCGTGGGGCTGGACATCACCCGCGGCGGCGTGGCGCTGGGCGACAGGGTGCAGACCGGCATGCGCCTGACGTTCTGCCGGCGCCACGCGGCGGCGGCGCGCGCCGACCTGGTGCGCATTTGCGCCGAGATCCGCGAGGAACTGGAGCCGCAGCTGCAGGACGAGCCCGCGCCTGCGTTCCGCGTGTCGGCAGGCGCCAGCCAGGGCCTGCCCGGCCTAGAGCCACCCGGCGGCTGGCGCATTTGCGGCGCCCTCTACGTCAGCTGCGCCGGCCGCGGCGGGCCGCATTTTGGCGGCCCGGGTGCCGAGCTGCAGATCGTGCGCCACGCCCTGGGCGACGTGCCGCTGGTGGGCTTTTTCGCTGGCGGGGAGATCGCCGACCACCAGCTCTACAGCTACAGCGGCGTGCTGACGGTGTTTGTCGGTCCTGCTTCGGATGCCTGAGCGTATCCGCGCCGAGGCATTGATTGCGCGGTACCGGATGCTATCAATAA
>NZ_JBFWLZ010000037.1:22456-31162 GCF_050251835.1 Diaphorobacter sp.
GGGAGATCGCCGACCACCAGCTCTACAGCTACAGCGGCGTGCTGACGGTGTTTGTCGGTCCTGCTTCGGATGCCTGAGCGTATCCGCGCCGAGGCATTGATTGCGCGGTACCGGATGCTATCAATAAGATAGTGCTTGGAGCTGTCGGATTGCTGGCGGCTGTCATGGGGTGCGCTCACAATGGGTGGCCTCGTCCCCTTGTTTGCGGCACGCCGCACTTCCAGGCCATCATCCATGAGCGCGCAGCACCCCTCGTCATCCACCGCCACCTCAACGGGCACACCGGTCGCCGCTGCGCTGGCGCACCCCAACCAGTTCGCCTTGCTGCGCCAGCGCCGCTTCGCGCCGTTTTTCTGGACGCAGTTTGCCGGCGCGGCCAACGACAACCTGTTCAAGTTCGCCTTCACGGTGATGGTGACCTACCAGCTCAGCGTGGCGTGGATGCCGCCGGCGCTGGCGGGGCTGGTGATCGGGGCGGTGTTCATCCTGCCGTTTTTGCTGTTCTCGGCCACGGCGGGGCAGCTGGCCGACAAGTACGAGAAGACGCGCATCATCCGCCGGGTGAAGGACATGGAGATCGCCATCATGCTGGTGGCGGGGGCGGGCTTCATGGCGCAGGACGCCACCGTCAGCGTGGCGGTGCTGCTGGGCTGCGTGTTCTTGATGGGGCTGCACTCCACGCTGTTTGGCCCCGTCAAGTTCGCCTACCTGCCGCAGGCGCTGGATGAGCGGGAGCTGACGGGCGGCAACGGCATGGTGGAGATGGGCACCTTCGTCGCCATCTTGCTGGGCAATGTGGCGGGCGGGCTGCTGGTGGCCCTGCCCGGCGTGGGCCACGCCAGCGTGGCGGTGGCCTGCCTGGTGCTGGCGCTGGCGGGGCGTGCCGCGGCGCAGTGGATTCCCAAGGCCCCGGCCACCGACCCGCATCTGGCCGTCAACTGGAACCCCTTCACCGAAACCTGGCGCAACCTGCGGCTGGCGCACGGCAACGCGGTGGTGTTCCGCTCGCTGCTGGGCATCTCTTGGATGTGGTTCTTCGGCGCGGTGTTCTTGAGCCAGTTCCCCAGCTTTGCCAAGGACGTGCTGCACGGCAACGAGCAGGTGGCGTCGCTGCTGCTGGTGGTGTTTTCGGTGGGCATAGGCGTGGGCGCGCTGCTGTGCGAGGTGCTGTCGCGCCGGCATGTGGAGATCGGCCTGGTGCCGCTGGGGGCCATTGGCATGAGCGCGTTCGCCATCGACCTGTACTTTGCGGTGCGCCATTTGCCCGCCGCGCACGCCATGGGCCTGGCGGATTTCGTGGCGCAGCCCGCGCACTGGCGCGTGATGGCCGACCTGGCCTTGCTCAGCCTGTTCACCGGTCTGTACAGCGTGCCCATGTACGCGCTGATCCAGATGCGCAGCCAGCCCACGCACCGCGCGCGCATCATCGCGGCCAACAACATCCTCAACGCGCTGTTCATGATCGCCAGCGCGTTGCTGGCGGGGGCGCTGCTGTCGGCGGGCGCCGCGGTGCCGCAAATCTTTTTGTTCACCGGCATCGCCAATGCGGTGGTGGCGTTCTACATCTTCCTGCTGGTGCCCGAGTACCTGCTGCGCTTCGTGGCCTGGGTGCTGTCGCGCTGCGTCTATCGCTTCAAGGTGCGCGGTGACGAGCACATCCCTGCCACGGGCGCGGCCATTCTGGTGTGCAACCACGTCAGCTTTGTCGATGCCGTGCTGCTGATGGCGGCCAGCCCGCGGCCCATCTGTTTCGTCATGGACCACCGCATCTTTCGCATGCCGGTGCTGGGAGGGCTGTTTCGGCTAGCCAAGGCCATTCCGATTGCGCCGCAGCGGGAGGACGCCGCCACCTACGAGGCCGCCTTTGAGCGCGCGGCGCAGGTGTTGCGCAGTGGCGATCTGCTGGCCATCTTCCCGGAGGGCGGCATCACGCGTGACGGGCAGCTGCAGCCCTTCAAGGGCGGCATCATGAAGATCATCGAGCACGCCCAGGCAGACGGGTTGCAGCCACCCGTGGTGCCCCTGGCGCTGACCCGTCTGTGGGGTTCGTACTTCAGCCGCATCGAGCGCGGCGAGGCCATGGTGCGCCCCTTCAGGCGCGGTCTGTGGAGCCGCGTGGGCCTGAACGTGGGCCCGCCCCTGGCCGCCGCCGAGGTGCAACCCGCCCTGCTGCGCGAGCGGGTGGCGGGCCTGCTGGCGCAGGGTTGACGGTGGCCGCGCTACTTTATTAATAGCTGCTGGCGCTTGACATAAAAGGGCTGGATGCCATTTTGACTGATATTTTCCGGGCGGGTCCTCAGCCCTTGGGCGCTGCCTGCGCTGCCTGCGCCGCTTGCGCCACATGGGCCAGGTGGCGCCCTGTCGCATCCCGCGCCACGGCGGCGCAGCCCAGCACCTGGCCGCTGCCGTCGGTCACCACGCTGAAGCTCATGTCCACGTACAGCTTGCGCCCTTCCTTGTGCGTGCCGCGCGTGGTGCGCACCTCGCGGCCGCAGCTGCCGCGCTCGATGGCGCGGTCAAAGCCGCGCCAGTGCGCCTGGCGCAGATGCGGCGGGATGATCAGGTCCAGGCTCTGGCCCAGCGCCTCCTGCGCGCTGAAGCCAAACAGCGCGGCGGCGCCCGGGTTCCAGGCACGGATGACGCCTTCGCGGTCGCAGTAGATCAGCGCGTCGGCCATGTCGCAGGCGATGCGCTCCCACGGAACGGCTGGGGCAGGGGCTGTGCTCATGGCGGGCATTGTGCGCCCCAGGGGCCCAGAGCGTAAACACGCTTTCAGTACGAAATCCCGGGCTGGGCATAGCAGCGCACCTGTTCGCGGCCGCTGGATTTGGCCTCGTACAGCGCCGCATCGGCCTTGGACAGCAGCAGCTCCAGCCGGTCACCCGTGCCCGGGCGGGGCACCTGGTGCACCCCGGCGCTGAGCGTGACCTGCAGCTCGCCACCGCAGGGCAGCGCGAACCGGTGGGCGCTCAGCTGCTGGCGCAGGCGTTGGCCTACTTCCACCGCCTGCGCCTGGGTGACGTGCGGCAGGATCAAGGCAAACTCCTCGCCGCCCATGCGCCCCATCAGATCCTGCGGGCGCACATGCTGCAGCGCCAGCGTGGCGAACTGGCGCAATACCGCATCGCCCTGGGCGTGGCCGTGGCGGTCGTTGATCTGCTTGAAGTGGTCCAGATCCAGCATGATGACGGCCACGCTGGTGCCTTCCTGGCTCAGGCGCTCCAGCAGGCGGTTGCCGCGCTCTATCAGTGCGCGGCGCGATAGCAGGCCGGTCAGGTAATCGTGGTTGACGGCATGGCCCAGCCGGTTCAGCGCCTGCAGCCGCAACGCGTAGGCGCAGGCCACCGCCAGCGGCGCCAGCGACAGCAGCGCCATGCCATAGCGCAGCGACATCACATCCTGCAGGTGCTCGGGCGTGAAGGCAAAGGCCCCCAGCGCCACGGAGGCCGTCTTCCAGCTGTACAGCAGCAGGTTCAGCACCGTGGTGGGGAATACGCCGTAGGCCATGGCGCACCACACCATCGCCGGCATGCTGAAGCCCAGCGAGCCCGGCCCGCCGATGGCAAAGGTCATCGCCTCGGACACCAGCAGCGCCGCCAGCGGCAAAAGCCGATGCGTGCGGCCTTGCTGCGCCGCCAGCGCATCGTCATCGTGCTTGCGCCAGCGCCACACCCACCCGCGGGGCGCAGACAGAAACAGGGGCGTGACCAGGATGAAGGTGTAGAACTCGGTGGACATCCACATGGCCATCGAATCCCACAGCGGCATGCCCAGCAGATACGCGCCGGCCGGCCCGCCCACCAGTGTGCAGCCCAGCGCTGCGATGGTGCAGCCCGCCAGCAGGTGCAAGACCGACCGCTGGTGGCGCAGCCGCAGCACCTGCGGCGGCTGCCGGGCCAGGTACAGCCAGCCGGCCAGCACGCCCGCCACATTGGCGGTATTGAGTCCCACGGCTTTTTGCCACGTCGAGCCAGTGAGCAGGTCGGCTGCCATGAAGGCGGCCAGCGCATACAGCCACGTGAGGGGCGACGCGCCCCAGCGCGGGTGGCGCAGCAGCAAGCCCAGCATGACCGCGTTGGCCAGCCAAAATATGGACAGGTAACCCACGGGGCGGCTAACGATACCGACCAGGCAGGTCAGAAAGATGCAGACCGCCAGGCACAACTGACCGCGCCACAGCGGCGTGGCGGGCGTGGCCGCAGAGGCCGGGGCGATGGGAGACTGCATTGCGCGCGATACCAGTGGGCAGAAAGTCAAACAAATGTAATCAAACGTATAAAACCTTGTCTGTGTGGTGCCAAGACCCGGGCGCAGCGCCGCCTGCATCTGACGCGGTGGTCGGCCCGGCCATGACCTGCGGGTTGAACTGGGGTAACCTGCTTTCCAGGTTCGGTGCTGCCTGATCTGCCTGCCTGGCGTTGCTGGAAGGGCTTGGGCAAGTGACCGGATCGATAGCAAGAAAGATGCCGGATCATGAGACCGCCGGCTGCAAAGGCGGCAAACACTGTCTTGGCCAGGGCCGTTGATGGCGCAATCTTCGGTTGCCATTGATCGGGGCTCCAAGTCTGACAGCCCTCTGGATCGGCCCAACGGAGTGTTGTCATGCTGAACTTCCCTTTTGGTGCCCAGTCTGCCTCGGCCAGCGGCGTCTTGCCCGACCCGGTGCCCGCGCACCCGCTGCTCGAGGGCAAAAAGGAGATCGGGCGCGGTCAGCACTCGATCGTGCTCGACAAAGGCGACGGCGAGCGGGTGTACAAGCTGGTCACGTCGCCGGCCGATTACTGGCTGCACACCGCCGCCGACCGGCCGCGGGGCAAGCACTTTCCCATCGTTTATGCCGACCACGGCGATGTGGGTGTGGCCCGGTCGGGCTACCGGATGTATCTGCTGGAGACCGAGCGCCTGTACCCGCTGACACCCAACGCGCAGGCCGCCGTGCTGGCCAGCCAGCTGGTTCAGGCCTACTGGGACGGCTGCTTGCGCTGGCGCGAGCTGGGCGCGCAAATGGGGCGCGTTGCCATGTACCACCTGGCCGTGGGCGGGCCTTTCGCCTGGGACCAGTCCTTTCAGGCCGCGCTCAAGACCCTGGCAGAGTTCGTCGAGGACTACGAGGTGCTGCCCGATCTTCTGAAGACGGACAACCTGATGGTGCGCAAAGACGGCACGCTGGTGTTTTCAGACCCCGTGTTCGTGCCGTAGGGCTACGGGCGGCGGCGCTTGTCATCGTGGTCGCGGCCGCTCAGTCCGCTCAGTCCCCCCAGTTCTCGATCTGCAGTCCCGGCACGCGGGCCAATGCACGGGCGTGGTGGGTGACCAGCGTCCAGCCCTCGGCGCGGGCATGCGCGGCCAGCCACAGGTCGTTGTTGCCAATGGATTGGCTTTGTCCGTGCAGCGCGGCGCGAATGTGACCGTAATGCTCGGCCGCGGCCATGGGCAGCGGGCGGGGCCCTATCAGCTGCACCAGCCGCTCAATGGTGGCCAGGGCCTGGTCACGCGACTGGCTTCTTTCAGCGCCAAAACGCAACTCGCCCACGGTGACGACGGACAAGGCCAGTTCGTGCAGCGCATGCCGCGCAAAGCGGTCGCGCACCGCCTGGGGGTGCCCCATGGCGATACGAATGCAGATGCTGGTGTCCAGCAGGTAGCGCGCGGATGCGGCAGTCATGATCACAGTGCCTCGCGCTCTTGCGGCGGCGTGTTGCTGCGGCCATCGACCATGAAGTCTTGCGGTAGCTCGGTCAGCAGGTCGAAAACGACAGCCGCAGTGGGCGGCGTCTGGCGCAGCACGATGTCGTCGCCCTGGCGAAAAATCTCCACCTGCCCGACGTTGACCCGAAACTGCTTGGGCAAGCGCACCGCCTGGCTGTTGCCGGACTGAAAAACGCGGGCGTAGGGCATGGCTGCCTCCGGGTTCTGATGTGGTCCGTAACACTGTATCCATCCGCGGCCCGCACCACAACAGGCCCGGGGCGCGGCCGTGCGGCGGTTTTTCATGGCGCTGGCGAGGGCGCAGGCGCTGCATGGCCGGCCTTGGCCAGCAGAAAGTCGATGCAGGTGCGCACGGCCCGCGTCTGGTGGCGGTTGGGCAGGTACAGCAGGTACAGGTGCGTGCCGAAGATGCTCAGGCGGTATTCATGCAGCGTGGTCAGCACCTCGCCGCTGGCGACCTTGTCCTGCACCACGTAGTCGGGCACCAGGCCCACGCCCAGGCCGGCCAGGATGCCCTGGCGCAGGAAGGGGAAGTGCTCGGAGATCAGCGTCGGCTCCAGCAGCATCTCCTGGCGCTCGGTGCCCTGGTAGGCCGCCAGCCGCAACTGCCGCCCCGTGACGCCTGCCGTGATGAGCGGGCTGTTGCGCAGCTCGTAGAGCGTGGCTGGCAGGCCGTGGCGCTCGGCATAGCTGCGCGAGGCACAGGCCACGTAATGCACGCTGCCCAGGCTGCGCGCAATCACGGACAGCGGCGGCTCCTGGATCACGCGGATGGCAATGTCCACCTCGTCGCGCAGGTGGTCGGCGCGGTTTTCAAAGAGCACGTCCAGCACGATGCGCGGGTACAGCTGCTTGAACTCGATGAGCCAGCGGCCCATCACCATCTCGCCGTAGCCGCTGGGCACGCTGATGCCCACGCGGCCCTGCAGTTCCTGGCCCAGGCTGGTGATGGTCTCCTGGGCTGCGGCCAGCTCGTTGCGGATGCTGCGCCCGTGCTCGTACAGGCGCAGGCCCACTTCGGTGGGTTCCACGCGGCGCGTGGTGCGCCTGACCAGCTGCACGCCCAGTGATTTTTCCAGCTGCGTCAGGTGGTAGCTGACGTTGGCGCGCGTCATCTTGAGCTTGCGGGCGGCCTGGCTCAGGTTGCCGCTGTCGATGATTTCCACCAGCAAGGTCAGCGCATTCAGGTCCATAGGGGGCAGTTTGTCTTAATTGGCTTGACAGTCTGTCAATGGTTCATGGGATTGTAAAGATTCCTTATCGTGGCAAAAATGTTCGTTTCTGTATTTGCTTCGTCAACAGGAGACATGCGCATGAGTGAGCAAGCCAACGCTGCCGCAGTCCACACCCGCCTTGATGGCGCGGTGCTGGTGGTGACCATCCACAACCCCCCCGTCAATGCCCTGGGCCAGGCGGTGCGCGCCGGTCTGCTGGCCGCTGTGGAGCAGGCCGAGGCCGACGCCGCCGTGCGCGCCTTGCTGATCGTGGGCGAGGGCAAGGCCTTCATCGCCGGCGCCGACATCCGCGAGTTCGGCAAGCCGCCCGTGCCGCCATCACTGCCCGAGGTATGCAACCGCCTGGAGTCGTGCGCCAAGCCGGTGATTGCCGCCATCCACGGCGCGGCGCTGGGCGGCGGGCTGGAGGTGGCCATGTCCGCCCACTACCGCCTGGCCCTGCCCACGGCCCTGCTGGGCCTGCCCGAGGTGAACCTGGGCCTGCTGCCCGGCGCTGGCGGCACGCAGCGCGCGCCGCGCCTGATGGGCGTGCAGGCGGCTGCCGATCTGATGCTCAGCGGCAAGCACCTGAATGCCAAGGCGGCGCTGGCCGCCAAGCTGGTGGACAAGCTGGTCGAAGGCACCGACCCCGTGGCTGCCGGCCTGGCCTATGCCAATGAACTGCTGGCCCAGGGCGCGCAGCCGCGCCGCACGCGCGACCTGCAGGTGGCTGACAAGGCCGCGGCGCTGGCGGCGCTGGATGCGCTGGCGCTTGATACGGCCAAGAAATCGCGCGGCCTGTTCTCGCCCGGCAAGATCGTGGAATGCGTGCGCGCCGCCGTGGAGCTGCCGTTTGACGAGGGCCTGGCCCGCGAGCGCGCCCTGTTCATCGAATGCCTGAACAGCCCCCAGCGCCAGGGCCTGGTGCACGCCTTCTTTGCCGAGCGTGAGACCGCCAAGATCCCCGAGGCCAAGGCCGCCGCCCCCCGTGCGCTGTCCAGCCTGGCCGTCATTGGCGGCGGCACCATGGGCGCGGGCATCACCGTGTCGGCGCTGGATGCGGGCTTCACCGTGACCATGATCGAGCGCGACGCCGAATCGATTGCGCGCGGCCAGAAGAACGTCGAGAAGGTCTATGACGGCCTGATCGCCAAGGGCCGCCTGACCGCGGAAGGCAAGGCCGCCATCATGGCGCGCTACACGCCGTCCACCCGCTACGACGACATCGCTGGCGTGGATCTGGTGATCGAGGCCGTGTTTGAAGACCTCGAAGTGAAAAAGGCCGTGTTCAAGGAACTGGACCGCGTCTGCAAGCCGGGCGCGGTGCTGGCCACCAACACCTCGTACCTGGACATCGACGCCATTGCCGCCGCCACCAGCCGCCCGCAAGATGTGATCGGCCTGCACTTCTTCAGCCCGGCCAACATCATGAAGCTGCTGGAGATTGTGGTGCCCGCCAAGGTGGCCCCCGACGTGGTGACCACCGCCTTCGCGCTGGCCAAGAAGATGAAGAAGATCCCCGTGCGCGCCGGTGTGTGCGACGGCTTCATCGGCAACCGCATCCTGGCCGTGTACAAGCAGGCCGCCGACTACATCATGGAAGACGGCGCCAGCCCCTACGAGATCGACGAGGCCGTGCGCGGCTTTGGTTTTGCGATGGGCCCGTTCCAGGTGACCGACCTGGCCGGTGGCGACATTGGCTGGGCCACGCGCAAGCGCCGCGCCGCCACGCGCGACCCCCAGGCGCGTTATGTGGAGGTGGCCGACCGCGTCTGCGAGCGCG
>NZ_JBFWLZ010000038.1:0-2939 GCF_050251835.1 Diaphorobacter sp.
AGACGGTCAGCTGTCCACGCCGCATGCTCTCCCACGGGATGCTCACAGCTCCCAGAGGGCTATCAGGCTGTGGACAACTTTCCGAAACCATGTCCTGAACTTCGAGGTTTAGAAGATACAAGGGCAGCAGCTCAAAGATGCGTGCCAGCCGCTCCTCGGACGAACGCAGGCGCTGCGCGGCGCGGCGCGATTCGTCAATGTCTTGCAATATGCCGCGCACCCGCACCACCTGCCCGTCCTGCACCACGGGTTCGCCGCGCACCCGCACCCACAGCAGCTGGCCGTCGGCACGGTGGATTTCGATCTCCATGCTCCAGGTGATGCGGTCTTGCAGGCTGCGGCGCATTTCCGATCGCACCGCGTCGCGCCACGCCGGTGCCACGAAATGATCCACGTAACACCGGGGCAGCGGGGCACTGGCCGGCAGGCCGTGGATGTCAAAGCACACATCGGACCAGTAGGTGATGCCCACGCCGGGCGTTTCTTCCCACACGCCCAGGCGGGCCATCCAGCCGGCCTCGCGCAGCAGGCGGTTGGCGGTCAGCAGTTCGTCGCGCACGCGCTGCTCTTGGGTGAGGTCGTGAAACACGAAGATCAGGCATTCCTCGCCCTCGATCTGAACGGTGCGCGCCGACATCAGGCCCGGCAGCTTCTCGCCGTCGCGGTGCGCCGTCATGGGCAGGCCCCGCACCTCGCCGTGGTTTTGCAGCGCCTGCACCAGGCGGGCGCGCTGATCTTCGTGGGCCCACACGCCCAGTTCGGCCGACGTGCGGCCCAGGATCTGATCGCGGGGTTTGCCCAGCATGCGCTCGAAGGCGGGATTGACGTCCAGGTAGCAGCCATCGGCCAGCCGTGTGATGCCGGCGGCATCGGGCAGGGTTTGATAGACGGTGGTGTATTTGGCCTGCGACACGCGCAGTGCCTCCTGCGTCTCGTGGTGCTCGGTAATGTCCAGGTCAATGCCCGCCAGGCGCAGCACGCGGCCGCTGGCGTCGCGCTCCACGGCATGCCCGCGCGAGATCAGCCAGCGCCAGCGGCCCTGGTCGTCGCGCATGCGAAACTGGTCCTGAACGTTGTCTTGCAAGCCGTCCATGGTGACGTGCAGGCTGTTCTCCAGGCGCTGCAGGTCGTCCGGGTGCCAGCGATCGCGCCAGCGCTGGCGGGCCGCCTCCTCGCTCACCCGCAGCGACGGTTGCAGGCTGCCTTCGTCGGGGCTGTCCGGCAGGCCGAAGTTGCGGTAGAACTGCCCGCGGTAAGAGAACATGCGCGTGCGCACATCCCATTCCCAGCGCCCGCCGCCAGCGGCCTTGAGGGCGAGCAGCAGGTTGTCCTCACGCTCACGCATGGCGTTCAGCCAGATGGCGCGCTCGCGCAGCATCACGCCAAAACCGCACAGCACAGCCACGCCAATGGAATAGCGCCAGGCAATGCCGCGCAGCCACCATTCGCGCAGCGAATCCACCGCGACGCCGTTGGGATCTGTCCAGGGCTGTATGGCTGGCGGCAACACCAGTGCCAGGGCCATCACCACCACCCAGGCATTCAGGCGCCCGCGCCGGTACGCCAGCCAGCCCGTCAGGCCCATGCCCAGGCTGCAGGCCGTCAGCCCCAGGGCCGCGCCCCAGTCGGCATTGACCACCAGCCACTGGCTGGTCAGGGCAATGGTGGCCGCCACGGCGCCCGCCAGCGGGCCGAACAGAAAAGCCGCCGCCGCAATGGCGGGCGGATGCACGTGCAGCACACCCGGCGAAAACAGCGGCAGGCCCTGCAAGGCGACCAGCACCGAAGCGACCCCCGCGGTCAGGCCCAGCAGAAGACCGGCCAAGCGCGAAGGCCGCAACAGCACCGGGTGCGGCAGCGCCGCCAGGCCGACGAGCAGCAGCAGGTGCACGATGCCGGACACAAACACGTCATTGGCCACGCGGCAGCCCCCCAAAGGCCATGTCCACGGCGCAGCCGCAGCAGGCGGCATACATGCGCCAGCCGTGCGCGCAGGCAGGCATCACCGACGGCAACCCGGTGGGTTGCGCGGCAGGCTGAGCAACGGCGGCGATGCTTGACATGTTTCTGAGTGTAATGGCCCGCCGGGCGGGCGACGCAACGGGACCCGACATGCTGCCGATCAAACAAGCAAGGCTTGTGACGCAGCCGCTTCCAGCCGCAGCAGGGCCGCCTTACGGGGCAGGCCTCCCGCGTAGCCTGTCAATGCGCCGCTGCTACCCAGCACGCGGTGGCACGGCACCACCACGCAGACGGGGTTGCGTCCCACGGCCGCGGCCACGGCACGCACGGCGGCAGGGTTGCCGACCTGCCGGGCCAAAGCGCCATAGCTGATGGTGCTGCCGCGCGGTATGGCCAGCAGCGCGCGCCACACGGCCTGCTGAAAAGGCGTGCCGCCCGACAGATCCAGCGGCAGATCGAACTGCATGCGGCTGCCCAGCAGATATTGCTGCACCTGCAGCGCCGCGACGCGCAGCACCGGGTGGCTGTCGTCATCGGCCGCAGGCCAGGCGCCCGGCCCGTCGAGCTGTGCCGGCAGGTGGCGCTGCCCGTCAAACCACAGACCCACCAGCCCGGATGCGCTGGCGGCCAGACGCACATCGCCCAAGGCCGTGGCACTACGGCTTTGCAGCGTGTCGCGGGGGTATTGCATGGCATGCTCCTTGATTCAATAGAAAAATGGCTGTAGCCAATGTTTGGCAAGCGCTGGAAGCTATGTATTCAATAGCACTGGGTGAGGCGTTTGTCTGACTGCAGCAGAGCCGGGCAGGGCAGACGGCCTGCCAAGACCGGCCCCGCAGGCGTGGATGCGGTTTGACACAGGCCCATGATAGGCTGCCCGGCCTTGGCGATGCGTGTTGTGGCGGACTGCGGTTTTGCCCACTGCCGCGCATCAAATGGGGGCAGCAGGGGCGGCGCCTAAAATGCGCGGCCTTGCA
>NZ_JBFWLZ010000038.1:3039-30863 GCF_050251835.1 Diaphorobacter sp.
TCGCTGTCCTGCCGTGTTTGCTGCCCTGTTTGCCGTCCCGAATTTCTCCAAGCCAACCGTCACTTCCAACCAAGGATTTACCGTGCAGCCATCTCCCGCCATCTTCAAGGCCTATGACATCCGCGGCATCGTGCCAAGCACGCTTGACGAATCCATCGCCCGCGCTTTGGGTCGGGCTTTTGGCACTGCGGCACGCGCCCAGGGCGAGCACACGGTGGCCGTGGGGCGCGACGGGCGGCTGTCCGGCCCCGCGCTGTCGGCGGCGCTGATCCAGGGCCTGGTGGATGCGGGCATCGAAGTCATCGACGTGGGCATGGTGACCACGCCCATGCTGTACTTTGCGGCCAGCACGCTGTGCAGCAGCGGAATCCAGGTCACGGGCAGCCACAACCCCAAGGACTACAACGGCTTCAAGATGGTGCTGGCCGGACGCGCCATCTACGGTGACGACATCCAGCAGCTGCGCCGCACCATGGAGCAGCAAAGCTGGCAGCTGCAAGGCGGTGGTAGCGTGCGCCAGGCCGACGTGCTGGCGGCCTACGCACAGCGCATCGTGGGCGACGTGAAGCTGGCGCGGCCCATGAAAATCGTGGTGGACAGCGGCAACGGCATTGCTGGCGCCAGCGCCCCGGGCATTTTCAGGGCCCTGGGCTGCGAGGTGATCGAGCTGTTCTCCGAGGTGGACGGCAACTTCCCCAACCACCACCCAGACCCCAGCAAGCCCGACAACCTGCGCGACGTGATCGAGGCGCTGCGCACCACCGACGCCGAGCTGGGCCTGGCTTTTGACGGCGACGGCGACCGCCTGGGGATAGTCACCAAGGACGGCAGCAACATCTTCCCCGACCGGCAGATGATGCTGTTTGCGCAGGACGTGCTGTCGCGCGTTCCGGGCGCGCCCATTTTGTTTGACGTGAAGTGCACCCAGCGCCTGGCGCCTGCCATTGCTGCCGCGGGCGGCGAGCCGGTGATGTACAAGACCGGCCATTCGCTCATCAAGGCCCGCATGAAAGAGCTGGGCGCGCCGCTGGGCGGCGAGATGAGCGGCCACATCTTCTTCAAAGAGCGCTGGTTCGGCTTTGACGACGGCACCTACGCCGGCTGCCGCCTGCTGGAGATTCTCAGCCGCCATGCCGACCCCAGCGCCGTGCTGAACCAGCTGCCCACCAGCCACAGCACGCCCGAGCTGAACGTGGCTTGCGAAGAGGGCGAGCCCCACCGTCTGACGACCGAACTGCAGGCGCTGGCGCCCAGCGTGTTTGCCGCCCCCGCCGCCATCAGCACCATCGACGGGCTGCGCGTGGACTGGCCCGACGGCTTTGGCCTGATCCGCGCCAGCAACACCACGCCGGTGCTGGTGCTGCGCTTTGAGGGCCACACCGAAGCCGCCCTGCACCGCATCGAGGCCGCCATGCTCGCGCTGCTGCAGCGCGTCAAGCCGGGCGCCCAGGTGGGCGGCGCCGCGCACTAGGCGGGCTGCTGTGCCGCACCCGTCGTGTATGCGCCCTGCGCGCTGCACGCCGGGCGGGGCGCGCAGACATTCATGCACCGCATTGCAAACGCGCTTGCCCTGGCGCTCTACAGCCTGGCCCTGCGGCTGGCCACCCCTTTGCTCATGCGCAAACTGCGCCGGCGCGCGCGTACCGAGCCTGGGTACGCCGTCGCCGTGCCTGAGCGGCTGGGGCACTATGCGCCCTGGCTGGACAGTCTGTCGCCGCCCTCGCAGGGGCAGGATCAACCGCATTGGATCTGGATACACGCCGTCTCGCTGGGCGAGACGCGCGCCGCTGCCATCTTGCTGAACGAACTGCGCGCGCTGCTGCCTGGCATGCGCCTGCTGCTGACGCACGGCACGGCCACGGGCAGGGCTGAAGGCGCCAAGCTGCTGCAGCCCGGTGATGTGCAGGTTTGGCAGCCCTGGGACACGCCGGGCGCGGTGGGGCGCTTCGTGCGCCGGTTTCGCCCAGCCATCGGCATCCTGATGGAGACCGAGATCTGGCCCAACCTGGTGGCGGTGTGCCGCGCGCATCAGGTTCCGCTGGTGCTTGCCAACGCCCGCCTGAATGAAAAGTCGCTTGCTGGCGCTCACCGCCTGCGCTGGCTGTCGCGCCCGGCCTATGCAGGCCTGTCTGCCGTGTGGGCGCAAACCGAGCAAGACGCGGCCCGCCTGCGCGACGTGGGCGCACCCGTGGCGGGCGTGTTTGGCAATCTCAAATTTGACGCGCAGCCGTCGCCCGGGCAGCAGGCCCAGGGCCGCGCCTGGCGTGCCGTCAGCGCCCGGCCCGTGGTGCTGCTGGCCAGCAGCCGCGAGGGCGAGGAGGCCATGTGGCTGGAGGTTGTAAAGCCAAAACAGCCTCTAGCTCCTGTAAATCAAGCGCTGTCAGCTATCAATACAGAAGCAAAAATATCCACGGCACCCGCCATGCCGGTGCAATGGCTGATCGTGCCGCGCCACCCGCAGCGCTTTGACGAAGTGCAGCGTCTGTGTCAACAGGCGGGCCTGAGTGTGTCGTGCCGCAGCCAGTGGGCCGGTGCACCCGCCCCGGCCGATGTGTGGCTGGGTGACTCGCTGGGCGAGATGGCGCTGTACTACAGCTTGGCCCATGTGGCGCTGTTGGGCGGCAGCTTTGCGCCGCTGGGTGGGCAGAACCTGATCGAGGCCGCCGCCTGCGGCTGTCCCGTGGTGCTGGGGCCACACACTTTCAACTTTGCGCAGGCAGCGGCCCTGGCCGTTGAAGCAGGCGCCGCCGACCGCGTGGCCGACATGGCTGAGGGCGTGGCCGCCGCCATTGCCCTGGCGCAGGATCCGCCGCGCCTGCAGCAGCGCACCCGGCGCTGCCTGGACTTCACCCAGGCCCACCGCGGCGCAGCCCGAGCCACTGCGCTGGCGGTGCAGGGCCAACTGCGCTCTGCCGCAAGCGGCGTGCACGGCTGACAACACCCGGCGGGCGCTGGCCAATCGAGCGCGCCAAAAAAGAGCGGCTATCGCAGAGAATCAGTCCACCATGATGGACAAGCACTACCTCAACCCCCTGTTCAACCCCGGCTCCATCGTCGTGCTGGCCGGCCCTGCCGACGCGCCCGACACGCAAACAGCCCACGCCCGAATGCTGCGTGATGCGCTGCAGGCGCAGCAATTCACCGGCAAGATCACGTATCTGGACATCCACACCAGCGGCACGCTGGCCGACCTGGCGCACAGCCGCGCTGATCTGGCCCTCATCGCCCAGCCGCCGCAGGACCTGGCGGCCGCGCTGGAGGTGGCGGGGCGCATCAACTGCCGCGCGGCGCTGGTGCTGTCCAGCGGTGTGGATGCGCAGCAGGCAGAGCAGTTGCGCAAGATTGCGCGGCGCGAGGGCATGCACCTGCTGGGCCCTAACTCGCTGGGCATGCAGCGGCCGTCACTGCAGCTCAATGCCAGCGTTGCGGGGCCGCTGGCGCGCGAGGGGTCGCTGGCGCTGGTGTGTCAGTCGGGCGCGCTCACCTCATCCATCCTGGACTGGGCCGCCAACAACGCGGTGGGCTTTTCCAGCGTGATCTCGCTGGGGCCACACACCGACCTGGGCCTGAGCGAAGCACTGGACTTTCTGGCCAACGACCCGCGCACGCAAAGCATCGTGGTTTACATGGAGGGCATTCAGAACGCTCGCCGCTTCATGAGCGCGCTGCGCTCGGCCGCCTATGCCAAGCCGGTAGTGGTGCTGAAAGCCGGGCGCAAGCCCGCCGGCAACGAAGCCGCGCAGACGCACAGCGCCGCCATCGTGGGCAGCGACGACGTGTTTGACGCCGTGCTGCGCCGCGCCGGCGCCGTGCGGGTGCGCTCGTTTGTCGAGCTGTTTTCGGCCGCCAAATGCCTGGCTTCACGCTACCGGCCCGTGGGCAAGCGCATGGCCATCATCACCAATGGCGGCGGCCCCGGCGTGCTGGCGGCCGACTGGGAAAACGAAATTGGTCTGGAGCTGGGGCGGCTGTCCGAGCCGTGCAGCGCCGCGCTGGCGCCACAACTGCCGCCGCAGGCGTCGTTGGCCGACCTGATCGATCTGTCGGAAGATGCCGGGCCCGACCACTACCGCCTTGCGGTCGAGGCAGCCCTGCGCGAGCGGCATATCGACGGTGTGCTGACCATCTTCTCGCCCAAGGCCGGCATTGACGGCGAGGCCGTGGCCGCCGTGCTGGCCGAGGCCAAGCGCCTGGCCTCCAAGCCGCTGCTGTCGTGCTGGATGGGCGACGCCACCGTGATTCCGGCACGCCGTATCCTGCGCGCGGCGCAGCTGCCCACCTTTCGCACGCCCGAGGCGGCAGTGGGCGCGTTTGGCAACATCGCCTCGTTCTACCAGAACCAGCAACTGCTGCAGCAGACCCCCCCGCCACTGACCGCCGCGCTGGCACAGCCCGACATCGAAGGCGCGCGCCTGGTCATCGAGAGCGTGCTGGCCGAGCGCCGCAACGTCCTCACCGAGATGGAGTCCAAGACGCTGTTGGCGGCCTTTCACATTCCGGTGTCCAAGACGCTGCTGGCGCGCAACGCGCACGAGGCCATGATGATCGCCACGCAACTGGGCTTTCCGGTGGCGCTCAAGATCGACTCGCCCGACATCGCCCACAAGTCCGACGTGGGCGGCGTGCTGCTCAACCTGCACAGCGGCGCGGCTGTGCGCGATGCCTACACCGACATGGTGCAGCGCGTGACGCGCCAGCAACCCGGTGCGCGCATCAATGGCGTGTCGGTGCAAAAAATGGCCCGCGCCCGCCGCGGACGCGAAATCTGCATTGGCCTGGTGACCGACGAGCCCTTTGGCCCGGTGATCACCTTTGGCGCCGGCGGCACCATGATCGAGCTGATCAACGACCGCGCCATGGAGCTGCCGCCACTCAACCAGTTTTTGGCACGGCGCCTGATCGACCGCTCCCGCGTGGCCGAGACACTGGGCGAATGGCGCGGCGCGAGCGCGGTGGACATGGAAGCGCTTGAGAGCGTGCTGCTGCGCGTGTCCGAGCTGGTCTGCGCCTTGCCCCAGCTGCGCGAGATGGACATCAACCCCCTGATCGTGGATGAGCACGGCGCCATTGCGGTGGATGCACGCATCGTCATCCACGATGCCGCCCAGGGCGGCGCGCACGCCGAGGCGATAGGGCACGGGCACTACAGTCACCTGTCCATCCTGCCGTACCCCGCGCGCTACGAGAAGGTGTGGCCCCTGCGCGGCGGTGGCGAATACCTGGTGCGTCCCATTCGCCCCGACGACGCGCAAATGTTGCAGCGCCTGGTCAAAGAGCTATCGCCCGAGAGCCGCTACTTTCGCTTTGTCTCGCAGCTGGCAGAGCTGCCGCCGTCCATGCTGGCGCGCTTCACCCTGATCGACTACGACCGCGAGATGGCCCTGGTGGCCGTGCACCGCGAGCGCGTGGTGGACGAGGAAGGCGAGGTCTGCCACAAAGATCGCATCGTGGGTGTGTCGCGCTACGTCACCAACCCCGACCAGACCAGCTGCGAATTCGCCCTGCTGGTGGCAGACGACTTCGCCGGCCGCGGCCTGGGCTCGCGCCTGATGCTCAGCATCATGGAAGTGGCCCGCGACCGTGGCCTGGCCGAGGTGCAGGGCCTGGTGCTGTCCAACAACCCCAACATGCTCAAATTGATGCGCCGGCTGGGCTTTGAAGTGCGGGCCTTCGACGAAGACCCCGAATTTCGGCTGGTGGTGCACCAGCTTTGACCGAAGGACGCAGATGGCCTGGATCATCACCAAATACCTGATCACCGCCGCCGTGGTGGTGGCCGTGTCTGAATTGGCCAAGCGCAGTGACAAACTGGGTGGCCTGCTGGCAGCCTTGCCGCTGGTGACCTTTCTTGCGCTGATCTGGCTGTACGTGGAAAAGCAGCCGCAAGAAAAAATAGCCAGCCACGCCTGGTACACCTTCTGGTACGTGGTGCCCACGCTGCCGATGTTTCTGGCGTTCCCCTGGCTGCTGCCGCGCCTGGGCTTTGGCCTGACCCTGCTGGCCAGCGCGGTCATCACCGTGGTGTGCTTCGGCCTGTTTGCGCTGGCGGTGCGGCCATTGGGGATTGACTTGCTGCCTTGAGTTTGGCCTCCCCACCCAAAGCCCAAGTGGCCCAAGTGGCCCAAGTGGCCCAAGCACCGTCGCAATGGATTTGCGCCTTTGCGGGAATGACGGCAAGTTTCCCAACCGTCATCCCCGCGAAAACGCATATCCATCCCCCACAGCTGGAGCATCGTCACCGCGGCAGCTTCCTGGTCAAGAGGTGGCGCGGGCAAATGCGGACCGTTTGCTAAAAACTGCCGACAATTGCCCGCGCCAGCCGACAGCTTTCACCCAGGCTCAGGCAGGCACCACTGCGCATTTACCTCCCGCGCCGTCGGCGCGTCGCAACTGCCACTCCCAGCATGCCGATGGCTGCCAAAGACAAGATGCCGGGTTCGGGAACCTGATTGCCCGGTACACCCGCATTGGCCAGAAGCCAGGTGTCAGGCCCGTCATCGATATACGACACACTGGCCGTCAGACCGATCCGATATGCACTGAAATCCCCGATACCGTTCAGCGTGGCTTGAAGCATGCCCGCCTGGGCTGCATCCAGGCCATAGACAAAATCGCCGACACCCAAGCCCGGCCCGACCACGTAGTTGTGGAAGACTGGTGCTGCAAGAGAGGCCTGGAACACCGCGGCACCCCCTGTGGGCGCGAAGATGCTCAGGATCAGCGCATCGACCTGGGTGTCATCACCTGATGCGCTACCCACTTCTGACGGATCCCAAATCAATCGAATATTGGCTGCCGCCGTGCCCCCGCTGAGACCAATCGAGCCAAACGTGTGTGTCGCCGTCTTGTTGGGGTCGGTCAGAGCGTAGAAGCCTGAAATAACGTCAGCCGAACCGTTCCAGGCAACAATGCCGTCTTCCACGTCCGATGCGGTGCCAGCGCCTCCGGATTTGTGCATGCTGAGCAGGTTGACAACGTTGCCATACCCTTGACCGGGATCTGAAGAAGCTCCCATAAAGACCAGACTCGCTGACGCGCCGCCGGCATAACCTATTCCTATCAATGCAGCCACAAAGGCTGAGGCGATAGACTTGCGGTGAGATTTCATGACGTTCTCCTTTAAAAAGCAGAATCGTTTCTTGCGCGGCGCCTCAGTCTTTGTCAGGTGTGTGCCACTTCACGTGCAAGACACATCGAATCTGCCAGACTGAATTAGCATTTTTTGTGCCTGTAAATCAAGTCATTGTTTTTAAAGTGTTTTTAATTTTTATTTTTGAACCGTGTAAAAAAAGCAGACACGTTTGAGCAGGGGAATTGGTTTCCGGGAAAAATGGTTCATTCTTTGTAAGAAAAACCGACAGCTTTGAGTGGGTGGCGCGTGGATGAATGGATTGACGTCAAAAACCCTATCCATAAATTTCTCTGTGTAACAATTTTTAAATTGTATTTAAAATACTGATGCCACAGAAGAATCAGCAGGACATTATTACGATCATTTTCGTAAATTTTTATTCTAAAATTTATCAGTTTGAATTTGGCAACGACTGGTCACATTTTCTGTAACCCGTTGAGCCAGAATTTGAGCGCCACATTCCACAGCACAGGCGAAATGCAGGTGCAGGTGGGTTTCGCAGTGAATGGGAATCCGCCCCCCCCATTGACTCATGGCCCCAATCCCCCTGCCTGGTGTGCCGGCGCAGTGGTCAATGCTTTCGCAACATCCCATCAAGCGGCCCCAGGTCTTCTTCTGTCAGCACCCCTGCAGCCTGGCGCAGCTTCAGGTTGCCCAGCAGTACGTTGTAGCGCGCCAGTGCCAGGTCGCGCTTGGTCTGGTAGAACTGACTTTGGGCGTTGAGTACGTCAATGTTGATGCGCACCCCTACCTGGTAGCCCAGTTTGTTTGCATCCAGAGCGCTTTGGCTGGAGGCTTCGGCTGCTTCCAGGGCACGCACCTGAACGTGGCCGGATTGCACGCCAAAAAACGCCGCCCGCGTGGCCTGTGCGGCGTTGCGGCGCGTGGTTTCGAGGTCGGCTTGGGCTTTTTCCTCGAGGGCCAGGGTTTCCTTGATGCGGTTTTGCACCGCAAAGCCGGCAAAAAGCGGCAGGTTGAATGCCACGCCCACGCTGGCGCTGTGGGTGCGGCTGTTCATGCCGGGGGCGGTCGCTGTGCCGCTGGGGTTGTGTGCCGTGTTGTAGCCTGCCTGCAGGTCTATCGTGGGCAGGTGGCCGGTGCCTGCCTTTTGAGTTTCAAGCCGTGCAATGTCCAGGGCGATTTGCGCTTGGCGCACCCCGGGCTGTTGCCCCTGCGCCGTTTGCACCCAGGCAGTCACGTCGCCCGGCTGCAAGGGGGGCAACTGCACCGGCTGGGCCAGCGGCAGGGGCTGGGTGCCAGTGATGCCCGCCAGTTGATCCAGAGCCAGATTTTTCACCAGTAGGTCGTTTTCGGCGGCAATTTCCTGGGCAATGACCAGGTCGTAGCGGGCCTGGGCCTCGCGCTGGTCAGTGATGGTGGAGGTGCCTACCTCAAAGTTGCGCTTGGCAGCCGCAAGTTGCTCTGCGACTGCAGCTTTTTGCGCTTGCACAAAGCTGAGGGTGTCTTGCGCGGCCAGCACGTCAAAGTAGGCCTGGCTGACGCGCACCAGCAGGTCTTGCGTGGCAGCGTCCAGCTGGGCGCGGGCCACGTCGATGCTGCGCTGGCCTTGCTCAAAGCCGATGCGGTTGGCCGGGCGGTACAGCGGCTGCGATGCGCTGACGCCTGCACTTTGCGTGCTGCCGTTGAAGTCCACCGGGGGCCGGGTGACTTCGGTGTGGGTGCGGGACACGCTGGCCGTCAGACCGGCGCTGGGCAGCAGGCCGGCGCGGGCCTGCTCGGCGCGGCTGGTGGCGGCATCCAGTTGCAGGCGGGCTGCCTGCCACACGGTGTCATAACTGCGCGCTGCCTGAACCAGCTGCAAGAGGCTTTGGGCCTGCGCAGGCGCCGTGGCGTACAGTGCGCAGGCAAGGGCAAGGGGTAAGTGTGCAAACCGGAGCGCAGTCATGAAAGTCCCTCTGATATGTCCGCGCACACGGGCTGATGCCAATGTGGTCAATAGCGCGGCACGCCGGAGTCGTGTTCGCACGACCAGGCGTCGATACCGCCCGTGATGTTGGCGACCCGCTCAAAGCCCTGGTGCGCCAGAAAAACGGCCACCCGTAGGCTGCGCACGCCGTGGTGGCACAGGCAGGCAATGGGGCGGGCAGGGTCTAGTTCGTCCAGGCGGGCGGGCAGATCGCCCATGGCAATCGTCAGCAGTTCAAAGTCCTGCGGGGCAACGCTGGCGGTCTGCAGCTCCCACGGCTCGCGCACGTCCAGCACCAGCGGCGTGCCGGCGCCTTGTTGGGCGGCTATCCAGTCTGCAAGCTGGGCGGGGCGTACGTGGTCGATCATGTGCGGCAGTGGGTTGCAGCGCCCCGGAGGGCGCATTCTGGCGTGCAGCCAGTCAGAACTTGAACGACGAGGGCTCGGGGAAGTTGCGCAGGCGCGGCACGACCACGTCCCAGGGTTGGGTGGTCTCGAAACGGTCGCCGCTGCGGCGCACGATGGTGGCGCGCATCACCGGCAGATTGCCCACATAGGCGCCCAGGCGGCCGCCGTCGCGCAGCAGCGCCAGCAGTTTTTGCGGCACCTCGGCCACCGAGCCGCTGAGCACGATGACGTCAAAAGGGCCGTCGGGGATGGGGTCCAGCGCACCGTCGGCCTGGCGCACTTCGGCGTTGTCGATGCCGGCGCTGCGCAGGTTCTCGCGCGCAAACTCGGCCAGTTCGGGCACGATTTCCAGAGACACCACACGTTCGGCGCTGGCGGCCAGCAGTGCGGCCATATAGCCAGAGCCCGCGCCGATCTCCAGCACACGGTCGGTGGGCAAGACCCGCAAGTCCTGCAGCATTCGCGCATCGACGCGGGGCGCCAGCATCACCTGGCCCAGGCGCTCAGACTCCGTCACCGAGGGATTGAGGGGGATTTCGGTGTCCGAAAAGGCCATACCCTGGTAGGCGGGAGGCACAAAGTCTTCGCGGGGCACGGTGTGCAACAGCTCCAGCACCGCCTCGTCCAGCACGTTCCACGGGCGGATTTGCTGCTCCACCATGTTGTAGCGGGCCTGCTCGAGGGCATCGCAAATGTCAGCGGACGTGTTCAGGGGCATGTTCATGGGGTACTCCGGGGGCGGGTCACTTTGGATCGGTAGATCGGGCGAAAACCCTGGATTCTAGGTTGCCCGCACGCACGGGCACTGCAACATGTTGCCTGCCTGCAGGCGGATGAATCCCTGGGGCGAGAAACTGTCGGGGGCTGGGATGCAGGGTGCCAAGCAGGGCTGCAAAAACATCAGAAACATGATCAGAGCCTGCGCTGCCATCGGCGTCACCTGTTTTTCCTATGATGTTCGGCTGTTTATGCAAAGGAGTTGCGCCTATGTCTTCATTGCAGTCCATTACCCTGGGCGGTGGTTGTTTTTGGTGCACCGAGGCCGTTTTCGACCGCGTGCGCGGCGTGACTGATGTGCAAAGCGGCTATGCCAACGGCGATGTGGCCGAGCCCACGTACGAGCAGATTTGCAGCGGCACCACCGGCCATGCCGAGGTGGTGCGCGTGACGTTTGATCCCGCGCAGATCAGCGTGCGCGAGATTCTGGAGATTTTTTTCGCCACGCACGACCCCACCACGCTCAACCGCCAGGGCAACGACGTGGGCACGCAGTACCGCAGCGCCATCTTTTTCACCGACCCCGATCATCAGGATGTCGCCGAGGACATGCTCTACCACATGGGGCAGGACAAGCTGTTTGGCGCGCCCATTGTCACCGAGGTGCAACCCCTGGTGACCTACTGGCCTGCCGAGGACTACCACCAGAACTACTTTCGCAACCACCCCAACCAGGGTTACTGCACGTTTGTCGTTGGACCCAAGTTGGAGAAGTTTCGCAAGACGTTTGCACGCTACCTCAAGCCTGGCGCCTGATTTCTGGCGGCTCATTTTTGTCACTCGCGGCCAAGAGCTTGACGCTTGCGCTAAGCTTTTTTCCTGTGCGGCACCGCGCCGCGCGGCTTTTTTACTTTGGAGCAATCAACCCATGAAAACCTGGCTGGCCACTTTGTTGCTGGTCTGCGCCGCCACAGCGCAGGCACAGACGCAGCAGCACACCGACAAGCAGACCCAATCCGACATTGAGCGCCACCGCGCCATGGCCGCAGCCCACGATGCCGCTGCCAAGTGCCTGGCATCCAACAAAGACCACGAGACCTGCCGCAAAGAGCTGCAGGCCGCCTGCAAAAACCTGGCCATTGGCAAGTACTGCGGCATGAAGCACGCCCACTGACGGCGCTGTCCGCAGCCAGCCGCGCCGCTCGCCCTTCATCGTCCCACGCATGGCCCTGATGCCACCGCCCCCCTTGCTGCGCCGCCGCCTGGCCCTGGCCTGGCTGCTGCTGGCGCTGGCGCTGGCGCCCACATTGGGGCGCATGCACCAGGTACTGCACCTGCCCGGCGGGCAGTGGCAGGCGAACGCCTGGGCGCATGGGCTTGAGGAGCATGGCGCTGGCGTGGGGCATCATGTACTGGACACCCTGCATGCCCTGTTTGCGAGCCACGGCACTGCGGACTGCCAGACGCTGGATCAGCAAACGCTGGTAGGCGTGGCGCCAGGCCACGCGCACGCGCTGGGGCTGCAACCGCTGCGAACGCTATTTTTCAAGGCCCTTGCGCGCGCGCCCTTCATGCGCGAGGCGGCTTCGTTTCATGCGCGCGCTCCGCCCCTGAGCGCCTGAGGCCGTCGCCTCGTGCCGTCGCCATGCGGCGGCATGTCATCCAGATCCCCCTGCTGACGCTCCCTTTGGCGCTGAAGGCCATATCTCCGTCCGGAAACGGCGACTTCCGTTATGGCCTGTGGTGGGAGAGGAACTGGAAAAATCCTTTTTTGATAGCTGACAGCGCTTGCCAGATAAGCGCTGGAGGCATTTTTTATTCCAATTGAAAGCGCGGCGGCATGCGGCCTTTGCATGCCCGTGCGCGTTCGTGCGCGTTCGTGTAGGCACACGCGCGCCAGCCGCGATTTGACGCAATAGTTGTATATGAGCCAATTTCTCATCCACGCCCGCCATTCGGGCGTACTCCATCCACTAGCCTGGGCGACCCTGCTATGCGTGGCGGGCGCCATGCCGGTTCAGGCACAGACGGACAGCCGCCTGCCCGAGGTCACCGTCTCGTCCAGCGGACTGCAGCTGGGTGTGTCAGAAATGACGCAACCCTTTTCGGTGCTGGAGGGCGATGCGCTGGTGCGCCAGCGCGAGGCCACGCTTGGCGAAACCCTGGACGGCGAGCCAGGCATTGCTGCCAGCCATTTTGGTGCGGGCGCCAGCCGTCCGGTGATACGCGGCATGGATGGCCCGCGCGTGCGCGTGCTGTCCGATGGTGCCGAGCTGCATGACGCATCCACCGTCAGCCCTGACCACGCTGTGGCCGCCGAGTCTTTGCTGACCACGCAGGTGGAAGTGCTGCGTGGCCCCTCGGCACTGGTCTATGGTGCCGGCGCAGTGGGCGGTGTCGTCAACTTGCTGGACGGCAAGGTGCCCACCTACGTGCCTGACAAGGGCTACGAGGGCAGCGCCGAACTGCGCGCCAGCACCGCCGCAAACGAGAAGGCAGGTGCCTTTGCGCTGACGGGCGGCGCCGGCAACGTGGCAGTGCATGTGGAGGCCGCCGGTCGCGACGCGGGCGACTACCGCGTAGGCAGCGGCTGGAGCGAAGGCCGGCGCGTGCCGGGCAGCTTCCACCGCGCGGATACCGGCAGTGTAGGCCTGTCGTGGGTGGGCAGTCAGGGCTACCTGGGCCTGGCCCTTACGCGTCGCAACGCCAAATACGGACTGCCGGGCCACAGCCACGGCTACGAGAATTGCCACGCCCACGGCAACCAGTTGCATTGCGGCAGCCACGACGGTCATGATCACAGCGCGCCCGACGACGATGACCACGCACATGCAAGTGTGCCCGTGGTCGATCTGCGCAGCGAGCGCATGGACATCCGCGGCGAGCTGCGCAACCCCTTCGCGGGCTTCACGGCGCTGCGTCTGCGGGCGGGCAGCACCGACTATGAGCATGACGAGGTGGAGGAGGGCGCCATCGCCACCACCTTCAGGAATAAGGCGCACGACCTGCGCGTGGAATTGCAGCACCAGCCCGTTGCCGGCCTGCGCGGCATGGTCGGCGTGCAGACCTCGCAACGCAAGTTCAGCGCAGTGGGCGATGAGGCGTATGTGCAGCCCACCACCACGCGCCAGTGGGGCGTCTTCGCTCTGGAGGAATACCGCCTTGGCGACTGGCGGCTGCAGGCATCGCTGCGCCACGACCGCCAGACTGCCGAGGTGCAAGACAGCGGGGTGCGGCAGCGCCACCATGGCACCTCGGCGTCGCTGGGCGCGGTGTGGCGTTTTGCGCCCGGTTATGCCGCGGGCGCCAGCATTACGCGCGCCCACCGCGCGCCCACGGCCGAGGAGCTGTACGCCCGTGGCCTGCACATGGCAACGTCCACCTACGAACGCGGCGATGCCGGCCTGCGCGCGGAAACCTCTCGCAACATCGACCTAAGCCTGCGCAAAACAGGCGGCAGCACCACGTTCGACGTGAGCGTGTTTCGCAACCGCATCCGCAACTACATCTACGGGCGCACGCTAGATGAGTTGGATGGCCTGCAACTGCTGCAGTACAGCCAGGCGGGCGCCACATTTACCGGTATCGAAGGCCGGGTGCGTCAGCGCATCACGCAGCGCCTGGGGGTCACGCTGTTTGGCGACAGCGTACGCGCCCGCCTGGACGGCGGCGAGCGGCTGCCGCGCATCGCCCCGGCGCGCGCAGGCCTGCGCCTGGACGCCAATTGGCGCGACTGGGAGGGCGCAGTGGAATGGCTGCAGGTGGCGCGGCAAAACCGCGTGGCCACCTTCGAGACCGCCACGCCTGGCCACGGCATGCTGAACCTGGGGCTGGCCTACAACGGCCGTAGCGCCGACGGCACGCCGTGGCAGGTTTACCTGAAGGCCCGCAACCTCACAGATCGCTTGGCTTATGCCCACACTTCCTTCATCAAGGATGCGGCACCGCTGGCTGGGCGCAACCTGACGCTGGGCGTGCGCGTGTCGTTCTGATTCTGGTCGTCCACGGGTCGCTGCGGGTGCGCAGGCACAGCCGCAGCGCAGCCCGCACGGCGGTGCGGCAAAGACCGCGCGCAGCCGTGCGACAAGTTTGTTGTTGGCGGCGGGCCGCTGTTAGCATGCACGCTCATGTGCCCATCCACCTCCACCAACAGCATCCTTGCGCGCGGCTGCGCGGCTGGCGACGCCGTGGTGCGTGAGATCTGGCCATACAAGCCGGTCGCACATTCCTCCGCCCGGCGATAAAACACTCCCCCTCTTTTCATTGCGCAGAACCACCATCGCCGGGCACCCGCCCTGCGCGGCGGTGGATGAAATGGCCCGTGTCCGCTGGCGCGGGCAGGCCGTCCACCGGATTGGCAGGCCTTGCGCGCAACGCTGCGCAGGCCATCAAGGATTGGAGCGTCGCATGGAATTCACCAAACAGTTTCTACGGGCCAAAAGCCCGTGCGCCAATGGTTTTCGCTGGTTCACACGCCATATCGAAGACGGCGTGGGCTACCAGCAAGCGCTGGATCAACTGGTGGCCGCGGGTCGTGTGGACGACGCGCTGTGGCTGCTGGGCCAGTTCGGCCCCACCAACGCAGTGTTAAGCGTGGATCGCCTGGAAGCCGAGGCAGTGGTGTTCGCCGGCTCGGTGCAGGTGCGCGGCGGTATCGAGGTGGATGGCGTGATCCACGTGGGGCGATCCATCCATGTGGGAGCCGGCGTGCGTGCAGGCGGTGCCATTGTGGCGGGCGAGGACATCCGCGCCGGCGCCAGCATCCAGAGCGGCGATAGGCTGCACTGCGGGGGCGACTTGCGAACCGACTGGGGTGTGCATACGCAGCAGTCGCTGCACTGTGGCGGTGACCTGCGCGCCGCGTGGGACGTGGTCTGCCAAGGCGCGCTGACCGTGGGCGCCAGCGCCTTCGTGGGGCAGGACTTGCAGGTGCAAGGCGGCATTGACTGCGGCAAGAGCTTGCGCGTGGGCGGCCATGTGGGCGGCGCAGGCAGCCTGCGCGTGGGGCAGGGCATTGTGGTGGGTGGTGCCATCAGCGGCCTGATGCACCTGGAGGCAGGCTGGGGCATCAAGGCAGGCGAATCCATCCACGCCCTGGGCGCGATCAAGGCCGGCGAGAGCCTTAGCGCGGGTGAGGACATCCGCGCCGGTGAGGGCTACGGCATCTTCGCCGGCCTGAACGTGCAGGAGCCCGCCTGGGAGGCCTGCGCTCAGGTCTGGGCGCAAAAGCCGCCGGCTGGTCTGCGCAGCGGCGTGTGGAAAGGCCCCTGCGCGATGTGACCATGGCCCCCCGCTGGCACCGGCCAATAGGGGCACCCACGCCGCGCATGCCCGCTGCCACGCCCGTTGCCATGCGCCTGCCGCACACTGCGGTCACACTCACGGCTTTTGCGTTTGTTACATGACCTCCATGCCTACCCCTGCATCCAGCGCTGACGTCCGCAACGTCAGCGCTTGGCAAGTCTTCCTCATCTTTTTGCGTCTGGGTCTGACCTCGTTTGGCGGGCCGGTGGCCCACCTGGGCTATTTCCGCGAGGAATTCGTCGCCCGGCGCCGCTGGCTGCAAGAAAGCGCCTATGCCGACCTGGTGGCGCTGTGCCAGTTTTTGCCTGGTCCCGCCAGCAGCCAAGTGGGTCTGGCGCTGGGCCTTCGCCAGGCGGGCTGGAGCGGCGCACTGGCTGCCTGGGTGGGCTTCACGCTGCCGTCGGCGCTGGTGATGGCGGCGCTGGGCCTGGGGCTGGTCGCCGGGCACGGCCTGGTGCCCGCGGGGGTGCTGCACGGCCTGAAGGTGGCGGCCGTGGCCGTGGTGGCGCAGGCCGTGTGGGGCATGGCGCGCAGCCTGTGCCGGGGGGCGGCGCGGCTGCTGCTGATGGCGCTGGCCTGTGCGCTGGCGCTGCTGCTGCCGGGTGTGGCCGGTCAGTTGGGCGCCATGCTGCTGGCAGCGCTGGCCGGCCTGGCCCTGTGGGGACGGGCGGGCGCCGCACAGTCACCGGCGGTGCACGACACGCTGGCGGCCCGGGTCAGGCCACGCACCGGGGCGTTGCTGCTCGTGGTGTTTGCCGCGCTGCTGGTGCTGCTGCCCCTGGCCGCGCGCGCCTGGCCGCAGGGCTGGCTGGTGCTGGCCGATGCGTTTTACCGCGCTGGCGCGCTGGTGTTTGGCGGCGGGCATGTGGTGCTGCCGCTACTGCAGGCCGAGGTAGTGACCACCGGCTGGGTGGCGCCGGATGATTTTCTGGCGGGCTACGGCCTGGCGCAGGCTGTGCCGGGGCCGCTGTTCACCTTTGCTGCCTTTTTGGGCGCGGCGGCGGGCCACGGCGCGGGCGGCTGGTCGGGCGCGGCAGTGTGCCTGGTGGCCATCTTTGTGCCCGCTTTTTTGCTGGTGGCGGGCGCGCTACCGTTTTGGGAGCGTCTGCGGCACAGCGCACGGGCGCGGGCGGCACTTTCGGGTGTCAATGCCGCGGTGGTGGGCCTGCTGCTGGCGGCTTTCTACGATCCCGTCTGGACCAGCGCCATTCATACCCTGGCCGATTTTGCGCTGGCAGCGGTGGCTTGTGCGGCACTGATGTGGGCGCGCGTGCCGCCGTGGCTGGTGGTTCCTCTGTGCGGCGTGGCGGGCTGGGTGTTTTTAGGGTGATTTTTGCCCCTAGCGCACGTCGCTAGTGCGCTGGCAGCTATGCTTTCAGGAGTGACGCCAGCTCTGCTACGGGCTGCGCTGCCTCAGGGCGCCAGCCGCTCACGCACCCAGGCGCCAGCCTCCTGGCGGTAGCGCAGACGGTCGTGCAGGCGGCTCTTGCGCCCCTGCCAGAACTCCCACTGGTCGGGCTTCAAACGGTAGCCGCCCCAGTGCGGCGGGCGCGGCGGCCTCAGCATGAACTGCGCGCCGTATTTGGCGGCGTTGGCCACCAGCACGCCTCGGCCCGAGATCACCTGGCTTTGCGGGCTGGCCCAGGCGCCGATGCGCGAATCGAGCGGGCGGCTGTCAAAGTATTCGTCGCTCTCGGCGTCGCTCACTTTTTCCACCACGCCTTCGATGCGCACCACACGCTCCAGATCCACCCAATGAAACTGCAGTGCCGCATACGGGTTGCCCGCGAGCTGGCGGCCCTTGCGGCTGTCGTAGTTGGTAAACCAGACGATGCCGCGCTCGTCATAGCCCTTGATCAGCACCACGCGGGTGCTGGGGCGCAGGTCGCTGCCCACGGTGGCCACGGTCATGGCGTTGGGCTCGGGCACTTTGGAGGCAATGGCTTCTTTCAGCCACTGGTCAAACTGCTGCAGCGGGTCGGCGTGCGAGGCGTCTTCGCTCAGCTGGGCGCGCTCGTAGCTTTTGCGCAGATCGGCAATGGAGGAGGAGAGGGGGCTGTTGCTCATGGCCGGATTGTGCCCGCAGGGCGTGCCGCCCCCTGCCGGTCTGTCTTCAGCGACCGGCGATCACCGCGCACGCCAGGCGCGCGCCAGCGTTGCCCGTGGGCTGGGTGATGTAGTCGTCCGGGTTGGCATGCACGATCAGGCCGCGGCCCACGATGTCTGTGGCGCCGTCGCCAATGCGGATGCTGCGCGAGACGAAGTTGAACGTGGCCACGCCGTCGCCGTCAGCGCGCAGATTGGGCAAATCGCCCGCATGATGCTGGCCGCTGCCATGCTGTCCGTGCGGAACGCCCGCGGGGTTGAAGTGCCCCCCGGCGCTATTGCCGTCGCCGCTGGAGCAGTCGCCTTTTTCGTGCACGTGAAAGCCGTGCTCCGCGCCCGCCCTGAGTCCGCTGACGGTGCCGCTGACGCGCACCGCATCGCCGTTTTGCACAAAACGCACCATGCCCCGGGCACTGTTGCCCCGCGTTGGCTCCAGGCGCGCGCTGGCAGTGGTTTCGCCGGTGGTGGATGCGCAGCCGGCAAGCCCCAGGCTTGCCACAGCCAGTGTGGCCAGCCATACGGCAGACCCGGCTGCGGCGCCGGGAAGAGATCGAGTGAGCATGCGATGTCTCCTGAAAATGCAAGGCCGCCAAACTAGCGCGATTCGGGCTGCAGCGCAATGAGGCTTGCCCATGCCGGGCGACGAGGGGCTGTGGGCACACCGACTCAGTGGCTGGCGATGTCACCGGCGGAACCTACAATCGCGCAGCTTTGTTATTGGCCTTGATTCATTGACCATTCACGGGAGTTTTCATCATGTCCTTCAACACTTCTGACGACGACAAAGAGCAGCGCGTCGTACTCGGCTTTCTGTTTGCGCTGATCGCGCTGGTGGTTTCCGCAGTCGTGGGGCTGGGCTTTCACAAGCGCATGCCCATCCAGGCGCCCGCGGCTGCCACCACCGCCGACGCACCTGCCGCTGAGGCCGCGGCCCCCGGCGTGGTGATCACCGAAGACGGCTCCAGCGTGGTGGTGGAGGGTGGCGTGGTCAAGTTCTTCTTCGCCACCGGCAAGGCCGATCTGGCAGCCGGTGCCAGCGAAGCCCTGGCCGACGTAGTCAAGGGCGTGCTGGAAGGCGGCAAGACCGCACTGGTGTCGGGCTTTCATGACGCCACGGGCGACGCCGCCCTCAACGCCGAGCTGGCCAAGCAGCGCGCCCTGGCCGTGCGCGACGCGCTCAAGGCCCTGGGCGTGGCCGAGGACAAGATTGAGCTGAAAAAACCCGAGGTCATGCAAGGCAGCGGCAGCAACGCAGAGGCCCGCCGCGTTGAGGTGATCCTGGCGCCCTGAGCCTTCGATCACGCCATGCAAAAAGCCCGGCATTGCCGGGCTTTTTTTGTGGTTTGGTTCTAATCAAAACAGGCCGTAGCCCTTGTAAATAAAGCGCCGCAAGCTATCACCGCAATAGCAAACCGGCGCCCATCAGCGCAGGCCGGTGCCTGTGCCGGCATCGTCCTTGCGCTGTATCAGCTCGATCTTGTAGCCGTCGGGGTCGGTCACGAAGGCGATGACCGTGGTGCCGCCTTTGACTGGGCCGGCCTCGCGCGTCACGGTGCCGCCAGCGGCCTTGATCTTTTCGCAGGCGGCATAGGCATCGGGCACGCCCAGGGCAATGTGGCCGTAGGCGGTGCCCATGTCGTAGCTTTCAACGCCCCAGTTGTAGGTCAGCTCGATCTCGGCCTGGCCGGGGTTGCCGCCGTCAAAGCCCAGGAAAGCCAGCGAGTATTTGTACTCGGGGTTCTCGGAGGTGCGCAGCAATTGCATGCCCAGCACCTGGGTGTAGAAGTCTATGGAGCGCTGGAGATTGCCAACGCGCAGCATGGTGTGCAGGAGTCTCATGCCCGCCATTGTGCCGTCAAGGCAAAGCCCGCAGGGCAGGGCGTGCTGCAGCAAGGCGCGCGGGAGTTGCCGCGTTTTGTCACATTCAAGCCTTACAAAGCTCTCCAATCGATTCATGGCATAAGCATGACCATCCATTTTTCCGAACGACAAAACGAGGTTGCCCGATGACTGGGCGCCGCGCATTGGCCCTGGGCCTGGCCGCGCTCTTGCTGGTGGGTGTGGGCGGGGGCATCTGGTACTCGCGCACGTCGCTGGTGCAAAGCCAGCAGGTGCAACTGGCGCAGCAGCAGGCGGTGACGGCGCGCGGGTTGATCGGGTCTGAGAAAGAGGCCTTTTTTCAGGACGAGCGTGTGCGTGAGGTGCTGGCCAGTCACGGCGTGACCGTGACGGTGCAAAAAGCGGGATCGCGCAGCATTGCGGGCAGCTACGACCCCGAGCAGTACGACTTTGGTTTCCCGTCTGGCGCGCCTGCCGCCGTCCAGCTCAAGGCCGCGGCCAAGGCCGCCAATGTTTACACGCCTTTTTACACCCCCATCGTTTTTGCCAGCTGGAAGCCAATTGCTGACATCCTGATCGCCAACGGCATTGCCCGCAAGCTCGGAGACTTTTACTACGTGACAGACATGCCCGGCCTGATGACTCTGGCCGGCAATGGCACGCGCTGGCGCGACCTGAAGCAGTCGGGCGCCTTTGCCACCGGCAAGGCAGTGCTGCCCGCCAGCACCGATGTGCGCAGTTCCAACAGCGCGGCGATGTACCTGGCGCTGGCCAGCTATGTGGCCAACAGCCAGCAGGTGGTGCAAAGCCAGGAAGACGTTGACCGCGTGATGCCTGTGGTGGCGCCGCTGTTTTTGCGCCAGGGCTTCCAGGAAAGCTCGTCGGCCGCACCATTCGAGGACTACCTGGCCCTGGGCATGGGCAAGGCGCCGCTGCTGGTGGCCTATGAATCGCAGCTGGTGGAGTTCTGGCTCAGGCACCCGCAGCGCCGCAACAGCGAGATGCTGATCCTGTACCCGCAGCCCACGCTGTATTCCAAGCATGTGCTGGTGCCCTACACACCCGCAGGCGAGCGGGTAGGGCAGTTGCTGGAATCCGACCCGCAGCTGCGCGTATTGGCGCAGGAGTTTGGCTTTCGCACCGGCGGGGACACGCACGGCCCCGAGCTGTGGGCTGGCAAGGGCGTGCCGGCGCCCGCGCAGCTGGTGGATGTGATCGAGCCGCCCAGCCAGGAATGGCTCGAACGCATGATCGTCGGCATCGAACAGCGGTTCAAGTAATGGAATGAAAACAGGCTCTAGCTCAATTAAATAGAGCGCTAGCAGCTATTATTTTGGGAGTAATTCGTGAGCGAAAAACAGCCATCCCCCACCGCGGCCGCAACCCCTACCGCCACTGCAACCGGCGCCGCGCCGTTGCAGGACTTTGTGCTGGAGCCGCCCGCGCCTGCGCTGCCCGTTCCCCTGGAGTCGGCCAGCGGCAAAGTCCGCCTCAAGCCCGAAGAGGTGCAGCAGCTAGATGCGCAGGTGGCGCAGTTCATTGACGAAATCACCATGCACGACAGCCAATCGTCCGCATTCAAGGATGCGGTCGAGCGCATCCACAGCATGGGCAACAAAGAGGTGGAGGCCGCCGCGGCTGTGTCCAACCGCATGCTGGAGCGCCCGGTGAAGACGCTGAACAACGGGCTGTTTGACCAGGGCAGCCAGATCGGGCAGGGCCTGATCGATCTGCGCCGCCAGGTCGAAGAACTCGACCCGTCGCGCCAGGGCGACCTGCTGCGTCCGCGCAAGCTGCTGGGGTTGATTCCGCTGGGCAACAAGCTGGTGGACTATTTCGACAAATACCAATCCAGCCAGAGCCACCTGAACGCCATCATCGAAAGCCTCAAGCGCGGCAAGGACGAGCTGTTGCGCGACAACGCCGCCATCGAGCAGGAGAAAGCCAACCTGTGGCAGCTGATGGAGCGGCTGGAGAAATACATTCACATCGGCAAAAAGCTCGATGGCGCGCTGGCCACCAAGGCCGCGCAGCTGGACGCCACCGACCCCGAGAAGGCCCGAGTGGTGCGCGAGGACATGCTGTTTTACGCACGCCAGAAAGTCACCGACCTGCTCACGCAAATGGCGGTGAACGTGCAGGGCTACCTGGCGCTGGATCTGGTACGCAAAAACAACCTTGAGCTTGTCAAGGGCGTGGATCGCGCCACCACCACCACCGTGTCGGCGCTACGCACCGCGGTCATCGTGGCCCAGGCGCTGGCCAACCAAAAACTGGTGCTCGACCAGATTGCGGCCCTCAACACCACCACGGGCAACCTGATCGCCGGCACCAGCGAGTTGCTGCGCGAGCAAAGCGGGCACATCCACCAGCAAGCGGCAAGCAGCACGATCGAACTGGCCAAACTGCAGCAGGCCTTCAACAACATCTACCAGACCATGGACGCCATGGCCGACTTCAAGGTAAAGGCGCTGGCCTCCATGCAGACGACGGTGGACACGCTGTCGCAGGAGGTCGAAAAGTCCAAAACCTACCTGGAGAAAACCCGCCGCCAGGAAGCGCGTGACGCGCTGCAGGCCTCTGCCGGCATGGGTGCCAACGAGGTACGCCTGTGACCACTCCCAGCAAGCAAACACCCGGCCCATCCTGTTGGAAGAAATTGGCCGCTGGCGCTGCGATGCTGCTGGGTCTGGCTCTGGCCGGCTGCGACCGCACGCCCGTGCCCGCGTCGGCGCCAACTGCGTCCACATCAGCGCCCGCACAGCCAAAGCCCGCTGAAGCGCCCGCTGACGGCGCCTTCACGGTGCTAGCCGGCTCCGAACTCAAGGATGTGGCGCCCGCGCTGGAGCAGGCTGCGCAGGCGGCAGGCGTGCCGATCAAGCTGAGCTACTCGGGCACGCTGGACATGGTCGAGCGCATCAACGCCGGCGAGACCTACGACGCCATCCTGCCGCCCAATGGCGCCTATCCCTCACTGGCGCTCACCGCCAAGCCTGTCGCGCGAGAAAAACTGTTTTATTCCCGCGTGGCGCTGGGCGTGAAGGGTGAAACGCTACGTCGTCTGGGATGGGACAAGGCCGCGCCCACCTGGAGCGACATCGCACGCGCCGCAGCCCAGGGGCAGTTGCGTTACGCCATGACCAACCCGGCCAGTTCCAACACCGGCATGAGCGCACTTTTTGCGGTGGCTTCGGCCGTGGCAGGCAAGACCGAGGATCTGCAGGCAGGGGAGGTCGATGCCAAAGTTTTGAAAGACTTTTTGTCGGGCCAGAAGGTCACGGCAGGCAGCTCCGGCTGGCTGGCCGAGGCTTTCGAGCGCAACCCGGGTGCCGTCGATGCGCTGGTCAACTACGAGGCCGTCATCCTGCGGCTGAACGAAAAACTGCCTGCGGCCCACCGGCTGACCCTGGTCTATCCCAGGGATGGGGTCATTTCAGCCGACTATCCGCTTTTGCTGCTCAACGCGGCCCGGCGCGCCGATTACGACAAGCTGGTAGCGCAGTTCAAGGCGCCCGCATTCCAGGGGCAGCCGCTGCAACAAGCGCAGCTGCGCCCCTCCAGCCAGGAAGTTCAGGTCAGTACAGCGCTTCCCGCCGCGCCAGTGGTTGAGCTGAGCTTTCCTAACCGGCTGGAGGTGATCGATGCGGTGCTGTCGTCCTACCAAAGCGAGCTGCGGCGCCCGGCCAGCAGCATCTTCGTGCTGGACGTGAGCGGTTCCATGCATGGCGGGCGACTGGCACAGATGCGGGAGGCGCTGAAGATTCTCTCTGGCGCCCAAACCACCGCAGCCAGCCTGCGCTACGCAGCCTTTCAGGCGCGTGAGCATGTCACCCTGATCCACTTCTCTGACCGCGTCAGCCCGCCGACACATGTGCAACTGACAGCCAGCGACGTGCAGGCCGGACGCGCACAAATCAGTGCCTATGCCGACAGCCTCGAGGCCAATGGCGGCACGTCCATCTATGAGGCGCTGACGCTGGCGCAGCAGCAGGCGCGTACCGAGTTGCGGGCGGATCCGGAACGCTTTGTCAGCATCGTGCTGCTGACCGACGGCGCGAATAACGCAGGGCGAGACCATCAACAGTTTGTGCGCGAGCTAGAAGCCGAGACCAAAGCCGGCACGCCGCTGGTGCGCGTGTTTCCCATCATCTTCGGCGAGGCGCAACCAAGCGAGATGGAGGCGCTGGCGCTGTTGACGGGCGGACGGGCCTTCGATGCGCGCAAGGCGCCGTTGCCGGTGGTGTTCAAGGAAATTCGTGGCTATCAATAAAGAAACAATCAACATATCACCATGTCTGCGCTTCGCCGCCTGCAACTTTTCTTCTACAGCAACGGCAACCTGGCCGGTCTGGCATTGGCGTTATGCGGACCGGCGCTATTGTTTGCAGGCGCCATCGGTACCGGCTGGGGCTGGATCACGGCAGGGTTTTACCTGGTCGGTTTGCTGGCAGGCTGGGCGCTGAAGCCCTCTGGCGCATCATTTGAGCGCGCATTGCAACAGCACTGGAGCGCCGCAGAGATTGAACAGCGCATCGATACGCTGGTGGAGCAGGCAAGGCCCCTGCTGTCAGCCGAGATGCAGCGCCACCTTGAGAACGTGCGTGGCGCCGTGCATGAGCTCATGCCAACGCTGGCCAATGTGGATACGGCGTTTGACGAGGGTCTGTTCACCGTGCGCGAAACAGTGCTCAACTATCTGCCTGCCACGTTGTCGCACTATGCGGCGCTACCCCCGGTCTTTCGCGTGACACAGGCTGTGCACGAGGGCAAGACCCCAAAGCAACTACTTACAGAGCAGCTCGCACTTTTGGATGCGCAGATGCAGCAGGTGGTGATCAACGTGGCCACCAGCGACGCACAGGCACTGCTGGCCAACGGACGTTTTTTAAAACGCAGGTTCCTGCAGCCGGATTTTTTAGCCTCTTAACCCTCGCAAGGCCTCAAGCGATGAACCTGGATTCGCATGATCCAAGGGACGATGATGCAGGACACGCTTGCAGGCCCCGCACCCCAAGCCTCCCTGGCCAACGAGGAGACCGTGCGCCAGCACCTTCCAGCGGCGTGCCTGCCGGCGCTGACCCCGCGCGAAGTGAAATTGATGCAGGGCCTGGCCGCAGGGCGCACCAACCAGCAATTGGCGCGTGCCTTTCACCGCAGCGAGAAGACCATCCGCAACTGGCTGACGCGCCTGTATCTGAAACTCGGCGCCCATAACCGCACCGAGGCGGTGGCCATCTACCAGCGGCGGGGCGGGTGAAGGCGCGTCGGGCATGTCTCCACCGCTGCCTACAGGTACCACCTATCAGGGTAAACCGCCATCAGATCGGGACATTCGTCCCGTTGCGTGCTCCTTGTGACTCCGTTATCTTGACCAAATGAGTGAACAGGGCGAAGCCAATAACATCCTCTCAAAACGGCTGCACTAAGCACTTGGGGTGCGACGTCGTCGCGGACAAATTCCGAGGGGCAAGTCACCTGCATGGTGAAACCGATGCATATGCAATTTCTGTCAATTCTCGGTGGTACGCTAGGCCATTCATAAGCAAAATCCCCAACCCGTGCGTGCTATCAAATGCGATTACGCCGAGACGCTCGAATTCCTTGCTGGATCGGTAAATGAGAGACCTGTCGATGCACAAGTTGATTATTTTTATCCTTGTATTGCCGATTTTTTCTGGATTGTTAGGGTGTGAGCGTGCAAAAACTAGGTTTGATCGAAAAGTCGATCGCTTGTGCGCTGCTGATGCGGGGGATCGAATTTATGAAAAAGTGGCTCTGCCAAAGGCATACTTTGGCGACGATGGGCAATTTACCAGCGATTTTAGTCGGAGCCTTCTTGATATACATGGTAATGAAAAAAATCCATTTCATAGTGTCGTCACTCGGTCTGATGTTGAATCCATGGGGCAATTATTTCCGATAAGAACTAGCATAAAAATACAAAGAACCAGTGAATATTTAATCCGAACTCTTGATGGCAAAATTTTAGGAGAGAGAGTGGTTTACTCTCGTGTGGGTGGCGACTTTTTTGGCCCTTGGGAAGCCTCATCTGCACATTCTTGTCCGATTTTCAAGTCGGGCTTATCCAATGAAATATTTGTGAGAGGGGATTGATTGTGAATATAAATCAGACTAGTTATATGGCTCAGGCTGCTCAGGCAAGCTATGCAGAGCTGAATTCTGGTAGTGGCGGGACTGGACTGCGCGATCAATTACTTTTGCAAATTAATAAGGGGGTGGGACGGCGGAGATCAAGACGGGCAAGTGCAGGATTATTGAGTACCTGCTGAGTCCGGTGCAACGGGCTGCGGGAGAGAGTTTGAGGGAGCGATAGGCGTGAAGGCAAAACAATACGAAGGAAGTTGTATGCGGACACCAAGACATCGGATTGCTATGAAATTGAAAGCTGATTGCATCCACTCCACGGGCGCTGGAAGCCAGAAAAGCCCAAACCGACGTGACCGCACGCGCAGAGGTGTTTTTATGTGCCGCTTGAAACACGGCTACGTCCTGGCAGTTGCCGCATTTCTGCTAACAGCCTGTGGCCCCAACGAAGAGCAGCGTGCGCAATGGGCTGAGGAGAAACGCATAGAGTGTCTGGACAAGTTTTGCGAGGGTGACATCGAACCCAGGCATGACTCCGCTACTGAGGTTGCTCTTAAGTTCAATGGACAGTGGTATGTGGGGCCGAAGTACTACTTCAGTACCGGAATGAACGGTGCGGCCTTCTATTGGCCTAGCAAGAAGAATCGGGAAGATGTGCCGCAAGACGAAAGAGCCGTTCCCTATGCTCACACCATCGAGATATTTCTGCGATCTAACAACATTCCATCCGAGCCTCGCGGCTACAAGCTTATTGAGCTCGCTGAGTCTAAAGGTTGGATTGCAGACCGAAGAAATTTGCGGCGCGGACTCGACGCAATCAAGATGAAGCACGTTATTGGGCCTCGGGGCCAGTACATCGACCATGTCACTTACTACGTGGCAACCCAACTCAAAGGGACGGATGGCCTTCCACCCGTCGCCACATGCAGCCACGTTAATCCAAGCGACAGCGGCGGAACGGGCTTCATGTGGCAGCCAGGCATCTGGGCAGGAACCCGAATGAACCAGAAGCACTGTGCCGACTGGCCCGAAATATTTCAAGAAATCACCCGTGTACTTCAACTTCTCAAAAAGGCGTAAATCATGGCAATCAACCTGACGACAGCTGAACTCGATATTCTGGCCGCTAAGCAACTTCAAGCCGCGCCAGGACTCGCCGGGCAACTCCATGCCGCTCAGCAGCCGCATCAGCTTGAAATTGGCGTACAGGCGGTCGCATGATTGGCCTGCTGTTCATGGCAGGCATCTCCGTCTGGCTGGCGGTAGTGATCTACCTGTGCAAGCGGATACCGCGCTGGCTGGGCATGGCCCGATTTACCAAGGCTGCACAATTCCTTTTGTTTCCTGTTTTGCTGATATTACCAATTGCCGATGAGCTGATTGGGCGCTGGCAATTCAAGAAACTTTGCGAACGTGAGGCTGTGGTTGCTTTGTCGTCTGACTGGCAGGGTGTTAAGCGCGCTCGAAATGCAAGTGGGTCAATTGTTAATTTGAATGGTTACACTATCCGCATTCGAGAGCAGTTCGTTAAATATGTTGATATTGATACAGGTCGCCCATTTCTAGAATATAAGGGATTTCATCATAGTGGGGGTGTTCTAATGGATCGACTGGGTCTGGGGTTAGGTAAATCTATATCTTGTTGGCCGCCGAATGATTCACACGTCCTGAATTCGGTAAATATTGATCAACTGCTGAAACAGGGAAAGTGACATGGCAACTATCTTGAGCACCTACATCAACGCTTTGCTGGCCGATGCAACATACGTAAATCTAATACCGGGCTAATCGGCAGCAGAAATCAAGACTGATCTCGATATACGCATGACTTCGGAATTGGTGAAATACATCGCCGACAACTTCGAAGTCCTCGGCGCCATCGACACACCGGATGCCATCGGTGCCGGTTCGGGTTTCGATGCCACGGTGTGGAAAGGCCGCGCGGGCACCGAATTCGACGGGCAGGGGGTATGTCCGAATTTTTGTGTAAACGGTACGGACTTCAGTTGACGTGAAGTCCCCTTGAAAACCTGAGCCACCTGGAAGTAGAGAATCCACCCCAACGGAGTCTCTACATGAAGAAATCCAGATTCAGCGAAGCCCAGATAGTCGGCATCCTCAAGGAGGTCGAGCTGGGCGCCAAGGTCGCCGAGACGTGCAGTGAGATAGCCCCTTGAAACTCCGGACCCGTCCTATCGCTTATCTTTGAAGATAGGAGTAGGACTGTGAGTACGACTAGGCATACGGACACTGTTGAAGTCATCTTGAAAGACCAGCGCCGCAGGCG
>NZ_JBFWLZ010000039.1:0-30310 GCF_050251835.1 Diaphorobacter sp.
CCAAAGGGCCAGCGGCAAGGGTGAAATGCCCCTTATTTGCAGCCCAAAAAACGCCGAATTCGTCATCATGTGGAATATATCGACTCAGTGGCCACCGCCACGGGTGTTTTGAACACCATCCCTAACATTTCGTCGCAGCCAACCGCCTACGACGGCGGCTGAACTCAGGCGTTAGTCCGTCCCCCCCCCCAATCCATTCATGCAGGCCAGCGGTTGTTCCAGTGTTTCGCCATTTTCAAAGGCTTGGCTTTTTGGGGTTTGGCCGTTGCGCCGGGCTTCGCCTGCAAGCTGCCCGTCGGTTTCAAGCCTTTTTGGCCACTTGCGCCCAACCCGCTGTATGGCGTGAGCGCCCGGCCCAACAAATAGCCCCCTCTGGGCGCCGGTTACCGCTACAGTGGCTGCAAGCGTTCAGCTCACCCAGGAGGTTCACATGGCCCACGACAACACCACGGCGCCTGAAGTGCGCAGCCTGAAAAAATATTGCTCTGCCAGGAGAAGGCCGTCATCAGCCGGATGCTGCTCAAGAACCCGGCGGGCAATGTGACGCTGTTTGCCTTTGAGGGCGGCGACTGATTCTTCGCGGCGCATCTTGCGCTTTTTTTGTCTCAACCGAGGAGCTTGCAAATGACTGTTTTATTTGAACTCAGCAAAAGTAGCGACGGGCAGTTTCGTTTTGTTCTCAGGGGGGACGGCGCCGAGGCGCTGCTGACCAGCGAGCTGTACAAGACCAAGGCCTCGGCGGAGAACGGCATTGCGTCGGTGCAGACCAACTGCGCCAACGAAGCGCGCTACGAGCGCAAAACCGCCGCCAATGGCAAGGCTTTCTTCAACCTGAAGGCCAGCAACGGGCAGGTGATTGGCACAAGCCCGATGTACGTCGACGAGCCAGCGCGTGAGGCCGCCATTGCCAGCCTGCGGGCGCACGGCGCAGCCACCACGGTCAAAGACAACACCTGAGCTGACGACTCCACTACCGGTCACCCGCAGCCTGCACCGCGGGCATGCCGCACCGACAGGCGCGGGCGTGCAGCTACGAGCCCAACGCCCGCCGCAACTGGGCCTCCAGCGCGGGCAGGCGCTCGCGCAGGGCGTCTTCTTGCTGCGCGGCGCGTGGGCGCTGGGCTGTGGCCCAGACGGGCGCCGGGAAGTGGCTGTCCCAGTCAAAACGTGCAATCACATGCCAGTGCAGGTGCGCCACCATGTTGCCCAGCGTGGCCAGGTTGATTTTGGTGGGCTGCAGGTGCTGGCGCAGGGCTTGCTCGACCTGCACCACCACGTCCATGCAGTGCGCGCGCTGCGATGCGGTCAGGTCAGAAAACTCGGCCACGTGGGCGTTCCAGACGACGCGGTAAAACGCCGGAAACCCCGCCTCGTCCGCGCGGATCACGCGCAGCTGCTTGCCGCGCCAGATGAGCGCGCCGCCATCTTCCGTGCACAGGGGGCAACTCATTGGCATCACTCCATCCAAGTCGCATGAGTCCGGCGCGGCGCCAAGCCAGGGACACCGAGCAAGGGCCGCCCCGCAGCGAAGGTGTCGTCCCCCTCCCGCGCAGCGACAGAGGGGCAAGGCGCGAAGCGACTCAGGGGGAGCTTCATTGCTAGACCAGCACCCGCTCGATGCCGCCGCTGTTGGCGCGCTGCACGTATTCGGGCAGCCAGTTTTCGCCCAGGATCTGCTTGGCCATTTCGACGACGATGTAGTCGGCCTCCAGCAGGCCGTTTTGCAGATCGTCCTGGTAGCGCGAGATGCCCTGCAGGCAGCTGGGGCAGCTGGTCAGGATCTTGATGTTGTCCTGCTCGCCCACGGCGCCGCTGGCGCGCAGGGCTGCCTCGCCCTTGCGGATTTCTTCGGTCTTGCGAAAGCGCACCTGCGTGGACACATCGGGCCGGGTCACGCCCAGCGTGCCGGACTCGCCGCAGCAGCGCTCGCTCTTGAGCACGTTGTCGCCCACCAGCGCCTTGACGGTCTTGACCGAGTCCTGCTGCTTCATGGGGTTGTGGCAGGGCTCGTGGTACAGGTAGGCGCTCTTGCCCTGCAGCGTGATGCCCTTTTCCAGCAGGTATTCGTGGATGTCGATGATGCGGCTGCCGGGGAAGATCTTGTCGAACTGGTAGCCCTGCAGCTGGTCGTAGCAGGTGCCGCAGCTCACGACCACCGTCTTGATGTCCAGGTAGTTCAGCGTGGTGGCCACGCGGTGGAACAGCACCCGGTTGTCGGTGATCATCTTCTCGGCCTTGTCAAACTGGCCTGATCCGCGCTGCGGGTAGCCGCAGCACAGGTAGCCCGGCGGCAGCACCGTCTGCACGCCGGCGTGCCACAGCATGGCCTGCGTGGCCAGGCCCACCTGGCTGAACAGCCGCTCGGAGCCGCAGCCGGGGAAGTAGAACACCGCCTCCGTATCGGCCGATGTGGCGGCCGGGTTGCGGATGATGGGCACGTAGTCTTTGTTTTCGATGTCCAGCAGCGCGCGCGCCGTCTTCTTGGGCAGGCCGCCCGGCAGCTTCTTGTTGACGAAGTGGATCACCTGCTCCTTGACCGGCGCCGTGCCTACCGTGGCGGGTGGGTGCGCGGTCTGCTTGCGGCCCACGCTGCGCAGCACATCTACGGCCATGCGCTGGGCCTTGAAGCCCACGTTGACCATGCCCGCGCGCAGCAGCTTGATGGTGTCGGGGTTGGTGGCGTTGAGCATGGCCATGGCCATCGCGTTGCCGGGCCGGAAGCTCTTCTTGCCCATCTTGCGCAGCAGGTTGCGCATGTTCATGGTCACGTCGCCAAAGTCGATCTTGACCGGGCACGGCGTCAGGCACTTGTGGCACACGGTGCAATGGTCGGCCACGTCTTCAAACTCTTGCCAGTGCTGGATGGACACGCCGCGGCGCGTCTGCTCTTCGTACAAAAAGGCCTCGACCAGCAGCGACGTGGCCAAAATCTTGTTGCGCGGGCTGTACAGCAGGTTGGCGCGCGGCACATGCGTGCTGCACACGGGTTTGCACTTGCCGCAGCGCAGGCAGTCCTTGACGCTGTTGGCAATGTCGCCAATGTCGCTTTGCTTCATGATGAGCGACTCGTAGCCCATCAACCCGAAGCTGGGCGTGTAGGCATTGGTCAGGTCGGCAAACATCAGCGGCGTGCGCGTACCCTTGTAAGCCGAATTGGCCTCCAGCCCTTGTTTATCAAGCGTCAGCAGCTCCTGATTTCGTAGCAGCTTGCCGCGGTTGAAGCGCCCGTGCGGATCCACCTTGCGCTTGTATTCGGCAAACGGCGCCAGCTCGGCGTCGGTCAGAAACTCCAGCTTGGTGATGCCGATGCCGTGCTCGCCCGAGATCACGCCGTCCAGGCTGCGCGCCAGCACCATGATGCGCGCCACCGCCTCGTGCGCGGTCTGCAGCATGGCGTAGTTGTCGCTGTGCACGGGGATATTGGTGTGCACGTTGCCATCGCCCGCGTGCATGTGCAGCGCCACCCACACGCGCCCGCGCAGCACGCGCTGCTGCACCTCGCCCAGGGCCTGCATCAGCGGCTCGAAGTCGCTGCCGGTAAAGATGTTGCGCAGCGGATCGCGGATCTGCGTCTTCCAGCTGGCGCGCAGGCGGTGGTCCTGCAGCTGCGGGAACAGCTCTTCCACGCGCTGCAGCCAGTCCTGCCACAGCGCCCGCGTGCCCTGCACCAGGGCCAGGGCCAGGGCCAGCTTTTCTTGCAGCAGCTCGGGCGAGGGCAGCTCGCCACCCGCCTCGGGCTTGCCCAGTGGCAGGTCGCCGCGGGTCAGAAACTCTTCCAGCGCGTCGGCCAGCTCGATCTTGTTGCGCAGGCTCAGCTCGATGTTGATGCGCTCGATGCCGTCGGTGTACTCGGCCATGCGCGGCAGCGGGATCACCACGTCTTCGTTGATCTTGAAGGCGTTGGTGTGGCGGCTGATGGCCGCGGTCTTCTTGCGGTCGGCCCAGAACTTCTTGCGCGCCTCGGCGCTCACGGCCGTAAAGCCCTCGCCGCTGCGGCTGTTGGCGATGCGCACCACCTCGGCGGCGGCGCGGGCCACGGCGTCGGGGTCGTCGCCCACGATGTCGCCCACCAGCAGCATCTTGGGCAGGCCACCGCGCTTGGACTTGGTGGTGTAGCCCACGGCCTTCAGGTAGCGGTCGTCCAGGTGCTCCAGGCCGGCCAGCAGCACGCCGCTGCGCTTTTGCTCGGCGAACATGAAGTCTTTGATCTCGACGATGCTGGGCACGGCGTCCTTGGCGTTGCCAAAGAACTCCAGGCACACGGTGCGCGTGTGCTCGGGCATGCGGTGCACGATCCAGCGCGCGCTGGTGATCAGGCCGTCGGTGCCTTCTTTTTGCACGCCCGGCAGGCCGGCCAGAAACTTGTCCGTCACGTCCTTGCCCAGGCCCTCCTTGCGGAAGGTCTTGCCGGGGATGTCCAGGCGCTCGGTGCGCGTCAAAGTCTTGCCGTCGGCCTGGAAGTACTGCAGCTCAAAGCTGGCCACCTCGGCATCGTGAATCTTGCCCAGGTTGTGGCCCACGCGGGTCACCTCCAGCCACTCGCCGTCGGGCGTCACCATGCGCCAGCTGGCCAGGTTGTCCAGCGCCGTGCCCCACAGCACGGCCTTTTTGCCGCCCGCGTTCATGGCGATGTTGCCGCCCACGCAGCTGGCTTCTGCGCTTGTCGGGTCCACGGCAAACACAAAGCCCGCGGCCTCCGCCGCATCGGCCACGCGCTGGGTGACCACGCCGGCCTCGGTCCAGATGGTGCCCACTTCGTGATCCAGGCCCGGCAGGCGGCGCATTTCTACCGCCGTCATGGCCTCCAGCTTCTCGGTGTTGATGACCGCGCTGCGCCAGGTGAGCGGGATGGCGCCGCCCGTGTAGCCGGTGCCGCCTCCGCGCGGGATGATGGTCAGTTCCAGCTCAAAGCAGGCCTTGACCAGCGCGGCCATTTCGGCCTCGGTGTCGGGCGTGAGCACCACGAAGGGGTATTCCACGCGCCAGTCGGTCGCATCGGTCACGTGCGACACGCGCGACAGGCCGTCAAACTTGATGTTGTCCCTGGCGGTGTGACGGCCCAGGCGGCGCGCCACTTTCTTGCGCAGCTCGCCGGTCTCGACCAGGGTGGCGTCAAATTCCGCGATGGCACGGCGCGCCGCATCCACCAGCACGCCCACGCGTCGGTCGCGATCGGCGTTCTCCTGGGGCAGGCGGCGCTTTTCGATCTCGGCCATGCGGTGATTGAGCGCATCCACCAGCATCTTGCGGCGCGCCGGGGTATTCAACAGGTCGTCTTGCAGGTAGGGGTTACGCTGCACGACCCAGATGTCGCCCAGCACCTCGTACAGCATGCGGGCCGACCGGCCGGTGCGGCGCTCGCGACGCAGCTGGTCCAGCACGTCCCAGGCGTCGGCGCCCAGCAGGCGCAGCACGATTTCCCGGTCGGAAAACGAGGTGTAGTTGTACGGAATCTCGCGCAAGCGGACGGGCTCGGCGCCTTGGGTCTGCAGGGCGGCCAGCGCAATCGGAACATTCATGGGATCAACCTGGGTCGGGCGGTGCGCGCCCTCGTGCCTTGGGGCGCAAATTTTATGCCACGCCCCTGCAGTGCGCCGCCCTGGGGGGAGTGCCACCACACCGCGTCCGGGTGTCGGCGCATCGTTTCAATCAAAAACAACCTCCAGCCCTTGCAAAACAAGCGCAAGAAGCTATCAATACAGTAGCATTTTTAGAACAGCACACGGCAGCGGATGGTGCCCGGCACCTGGGCCAGCTTGTCCAGCGCCAGATCGGACGAGCGCGCATCCAGGTCAATCACCACGTAGCCCACCTTGTCGTTGGTCTGCAGATACTGGCCCGAGATGTTGATGTGGTTGTCCGACAGGATGCGGTTGATCTGCGACAGCACGCCCGGCACGTTGTGGTGCACATGCAGCAGCCGGTGCTTGCCCGGGTGGGCGGGCAGCGCCACTGCAGGGAAGTTGACCGACGAGGTGGTGGTGCCGTTGTCGCTGTACTTGACCAGCTTTTGCGCCACCTCCACGCCGATGTTGGCCTGCGCCTCCACGGTCGAGCCGCCGATGTGCGGGGTGAGGATGGCGTTGTCCAGCCCGCGCAGGGGGGACACAAACTCGTCCTTGTTGCTCCTGGGCTCCACGGGAAACACGTCCACGGCCGCGCCCAGCAGCTTGCGGTCTTTCAGGGCCTGGGCCAGGGGCTCTATCTGCACCACCGTGCCGCGCGCGGCGTTGATCAAAATGGCGCCCGGCTTCATGGCTGCGATCTCGGCGGCGCCGATCATCCACTGGGTGGATGGCAGCTCGGGCACATGCAGGCTGACGATGTCGCTGGTTTTGAGCAGCTCGTCCAGCGAACCCGCCTGGCGCGCGTTGCCCAAAGGCAGCTTGTTGACCACGTCGTGAAAGACCACCTGCATGCCCAGCGCCTCGGCCAGCACCGACAGCTGCGTGCCAATGGAGCCGTAGCCCACGATGCCCAGCGTCTTGCCCCGGATTTCGTAGGCGTTGTCGGCGCTTTTGAGCCAGCCGCCGCGGTGCGCCGCGGCATTCTTCTCGGGCACGCCGCGCAGCAGCAAGATGGCCTCGGCCAAGACCAGCTCGGCCACCGAACGTGTGTTGGAATACGGCGCGTTGAACACCGCCACGCCCCGCTCCAGCGCCGCATCCAGGTCGATCTGGTTGGTGCCGATGCAAAACGCCCCCACCGCCACCAGCTTGTGCGCGTGGGCCAGCACATCGGCCGTCAGCTGCGTGCGCGAGCGGATGCCCAGAAAATGCACGTCGGCAATCTTGCGGCGCAGTTCGTCGCCTTCCAGCGCGCCCGGCAGGCATTCGATCTGGGTGTAACCGGCGGACTGCAGCACCTGCAGAGCGCTGGGGTGTATGCCTTCCAGCAACAGGAACTTGATCTTGCTTTTGTCCAGGGAAGTCTTGGTCATGGCGCAGATGATTGAGTTGGAGGATGCGCGTGCCGGCGCACGCAGGGGCGCATGGCCCGTCACCAGGCCCGGCGGGGCAATACGCGCAGGCGATGCTGCCCGTCCGGGCCGCAGCCCATCATTGTGCAATGCACAAAGCCCTGCCGGCCGCGCTGCAATTGCAGGTGTCGCCGCAGCGGTCAACGCAGGCACGCCGGCACCGCATGCATGCCCAACCCCACGGCGGATCCACGGCAGATCCATGAATTCGTCATGAATACGTCACCATTTATTCACCAAAATGTCACCGGGTTTGCCCGATTGATACGCCGTATCAATGTGCGACAAAGACATATTCGCGTCATGGAACACGGCCACAGTCGCCCGATTCCCTGGTTACCGTCTATCAACGAGGAGTATTCATGCAGATCAAACACTTGGCGCTGGCCGCCGCAATGACCGCCACCACCCTCTCAGCACAAGCCCAGACGGAGATCCAGTGGTGGCATTCCATGACGGCCGTCAACAACGAGTGGGTGAACGACCTGGCCAAGCAATTCAACGAAAGCCAGAAGGAATACAAGGTCGTCCCCACGTTCAAGGGCGCCTATGACGAGAGCATGACTGCCGCGATCGCTGCCTTCCGCTCGGGCAACGCTCCGCACATCCTGCAGGTGTTTGAAGTGGGCACGGCCACCATGATGGCCAGCAAGGGCGCCACGGTGCCCGTGGGCAAGGTGATGAAAGACGCAGGCGCCGACTTCAACCCCGGCAGCTACATCCCCGCCGTGGCCGCCTACTACACCGCCCCCAATGGCGAGATGCTGAGCTTTCCGTTCAACAGCTCCACCACCATCTTCTATTACAACAAAGACGCCTTCAAGAAGGCCGGCCTGAACGCCGACAAGGCGCCCGCCACCTGGCCCGAAGTGTTCGAGGCCGCCAAGAAGCTCAAGGCCAGCGGCCACAGCTGCCCCATGACGCTGGCGTGGATGGGCTGGACGCAGCTCGAATCCTTCTCCGCCTGGCACAACGTCGAATTTGCCACCGAGAAAAACGGCCTGGGCCCCAACGGCTACAAGGCTCGCATGAAGGTCAACGCTCCGCTGCACGTGCGCCACATCGACAACCTGGCGCAGGCCGCCAAGGCGGGCGAGTTCATCTACAAGGGCCGCGGCTCTGCCGCGCAGGCATCGTTCACCTCGGGTGAGTGCGCCATGATCCAGACGTCCTCGGGCTTCTACGGCGACGTGGCCAAGAACGCCAAGTTTGCCTACGGCCTGGCTCCCCTGCCCTACTACCCCGACGTGAAGGGCGCACCGCAAAACACCGTGATCGGCGGCGCCTCGCTGTGGGTCATGGCCGGCAAGAAGCCCGCTGAGTACAAGGGCGTGGCCAAATTCTTCGAGTTCCTGTCCGACACCAAGGTACAGGCCGCCAGCCACCAGCGCACCGGCTACCTGCCCATCACCATGGGCGCATACGAGCTGACCGACAAGTCGGGCTTTTACGCCAAGCACCCCGGCACAGACACGGCCGTAAACCAGATGGTGCGCAAGGTGACCGACAATTCCCGCGGCATCCGCCTGGGCAACTACGTGCAGATCCGCACCATCGAGGATGAAGAGATGGAGCAGGTCTGGGCCGGCAAGAAGTCCGCCAAGGAAGCCCTGGACTCCATCGTGACCCGTGGCAACGAGCTGCTGGCCCGCTTCGAGCGCTCGTACAAGAAGTAAGCTGCGGCATCCTGTGACAGGCAAGGCGTTCCCATGAGCGCCTCTGCGTTGGTTAGCGGCCCCTGCCCGGGGGCCGCTTTTCTTGTTTCCGACGGCGCAGACCTGCACCGGCGGTTTTTTGGTTTGTAAACGTCATGGAAAAACGCGTACTTTTCCGCTCGGCGTGGCTGCCCTGGGTGCTGATTGCGCCGCAGTTGCTCATCATCGGCGTGTTCTTCTTTGTGCCTGCGGGCCAGGCCATCTTGCAGTCCTTCCAGATGGAAGACGCCTTCGGCATGAGCACCGAGTGGGTGGGGCTGGACAACTTCCGGCAGATTTTCAACGACCCGTCCTACCTCAATTCCTTTCAGAGCACCGCGCTGTTCTCGGTACTGGTGGCGGGCATCGGCATCGTGGTGTCGCTGGTGCTGGCCATCTTTGCAGACCGCATCGTGCGCTTTGCGCTGGTCTATAAAACCCTGCTGATCGTGCCCTACGCGGTGGCGCCGGTGATTGCCGGGGTGCTGTGGGTGTTCTTGTTCTCGCCCTCGCTCGGCGTGGTGAGCCACTATCTGGGCGAACTGGGCTACACCTGGAACCACGTCATGAATGAAAGCCAGGCGATGGTGCTGATCGTCATCGCCTCGGTGTGGAAGCAGATCTCGTACAACTTTCTGTTCTTCCTGGCGGGTCTTCAGTCCATCCCCAAGGCGCTGATCGAGGCCGCCTCCATCGACGGCGCGGGCGCCTGGCGGCGCTTTTGGAACATCCAGCTGCCGCTGTTGTCGCCGACCACCTTCTTTTTGCTGGTGATCAACATCGTCTATGCCTTTTTCGACACCTTCGGCATCATCGACGCCGCCACGCAGGGCGGGCCCGGCCAGTCCACCTCCATCCTGGTTTACAAGGTCTATCAGGACGGCTTCAAGGCGCTGGACCTGGGCGGCTCGGCGGCGCAGTCCGTGATCCTGATGCTCATCGTCATCGCGCTCACCGTGGTGCAGTTCCGTTATGTCGAAAAGAAAGTTCAATATTGATGCGCACGCCTGCCCCCTGCCTGGAGTCACGCAATGATTGACCGCAACCCCTGGCTCGACTTTGTTTCGCACGCCGTGCTGATCCTCGGCGTGGCCATCGTCGCGTTTCCGCTGTACCTGGCGCTGATCGCCTCCACCCACACGGCCGCCGACATCGTGCAGTCGCCCATGCCGCTGCTGCCGGGGGTGCATATGTGGAGCAACTACCAGGCCGCGCTGTTCGGCTCGGGCAAGCTGGGCTCCAACACCAACGTGGTGCACATGATGTGGGTGAGCTTTGTGGTGGCCATGGTCATCACGGTGGGCAAGATCGCCATCTCGCTGCTGTCGGCGTTTGCCATCGTGTACTTCCGCTTCCCGTTCAAGATGCTGTGCTTCTGGGCCATCTTCGTGACGCTGATGCTGCCGGTGGAAGTACGCATCCTGCCCACCTACAAGGTGGTGGCCGATCTGGGCCTGCTCAACAGCTACGCCGGCCTGACGCTGCCGCTGATCGCCTCCGCCACGGCCACCTTTTTGTTCCGGCAGTTCTTTTTGACGGTGCCCGACGAACTGGTGGAGGCCGCGCGCATGGACGGCGCGGGCCCGATGCGCTTTTTCATCGACGTGCTGGTGCCGCTGTCGCGCACCTCGATCGCCGCGCTGTTCGTGATCCAGTTCATCTACGGCTGGAACCAGTACCTGTGGCCGCTGCTCATGACCACGTCCGAAGACATGTACCCGGTGGTGATCGGCATCAAGCGCATGCTGGCCGGCGGCGAGGCCGCAGTGGACTGGAACATCGTCATGGCCACCGCCATCATCGCCATGCTGCCGCCCACGGCCGTGGTGATCCTGATGCAGAAGTGGTTCGTCAAGGGCCTGGTTGACACCGAGAAGTAAGCATAAAAACTACCTGTAGCGCTTATTTATCAAGCGCTAGCAGCTATAAATTAAATAGCATATGGCATCTCTCACCCTTACCAACGTCGTCAAGCACTACGGCAGCGGCAAGCACGCCGTGCCCGTGATTCACGGCGTCAATGCCGACATCCGGGACGGCGAATTCATCGTCATCGTCGGACCGTCGGGCTGCGGCAAATCCACGCTCTTGCGCATGGTGGCCGGACTGGAAGAAATCACCTCTGGCGAGATCGCCATCGGCCCGCGCGTGGTCAACGACCTGGAGCCCGCCAGGCGCGACATCGCCATGGTGTTCCAGAACTACGCGCTGTACCCGCACATGAGCGTGTTCGGCAACATGGCCTACGGCCTGAAGATCGCCAAGGTGCCCAAGGACGAGATCAAGGCGCGCGTGGACAAGGCCGCCAAAATCCTGGAGCTGGGCCACCTGCTCGATCGCAAGCCGCGCCAGCTGTCGGGCGGCCAGAGGCAGCGCGTGGCCATGGGCCGCGCCATCGTTCGCCAGCCCCAGGTGTTTTTGTTTGACGAGCCGCTGTCCAATCTGGACGCCAAGCTGCGCGCGCAAACCCGCATCGAGATCCAGAAGCTGCACCGCGAGCTGGGTATCACCAGCCTTTTCGTCACGCACGACCAGGTCGAGGCCATGACGCTGGCGCAGCGCATGATCGTCATGAACGCCGGCAACATGGAGCAGTTCGGCACGCCCGAGGAGGTCTATCACCGCCCCGCCAGCACCTTTGTGGCCAGCTTCATGGGCTCGCCGCCCATGAACCTGCTGCAGCACGCGCCCGGCGCGCGCCCCGGCACGCTGCTGGGTATCCGCCCCGAGCACCTGGACGTGGGCAGCGTCGGCTGGCAGGTGGTGGTGGACACCGTCGAGCTGCTGGGCGCCGAGCGCCTGATCTATGCCCGCCTGGGTGATGAGCCGCTGATCGTGCGCGTGGAGGAAGGCGGCGCCGCGCCCCACCCTGGCGACACCCTGCGCGTGGCCCCGCGCGCCGACCGCCTGCACTGGTTTGACGCCACCACCGGCAAGCGCCTGTAGTTTTTGAACCGACCATGACCACGCCCTGGCCCTATCCCCGCTGGATTGCCCACCGCGGCGCCGGCAAGCTCGCGCCCGAGAACACGATGGCCGCCTTCCGCCTGGGCGCGCAGCACGGCTACCGCATGTTCGAGTGCGACGCCAAGCTGAGCGCCGACGGCGTGCCCTTTTTGCTGCACGACGCCACGCTGGAGCGCACCACCAACGCCCGCGCGCACCTGGGCTGCGGCGCCAGCACCGTGGCGGGCGAACAGCCCTGGGGCACGCTGGCCCGGCTCGACGCCGGCAGCTGGCACTCGCGCCAGTACGCAGGTGAACCCGTGCCCACGCTGGAGCACCTGGCGCGCTGGTGCATCGCCAACGGCTATTTGCTCAACATCGAGATCAAGCCCACGCCCGGCACCGAGGCGCAGACCGGCAGCGCCGTAGCCGCACTGGCCGCCCGCCTGTGGCACGGCCAGGGCGTGCCGCCGCTGCTGACATCCTTCAAGCCACAGGCGCTGGCAGGTGCGCGCGATGCGGCACCCCACCTGCCCCGCGGCCTGCTGCTGGACCCGCTGCCAGAAGGCTGGCTGGACACCGCCCGCCAGCTGGGCTGCGTCGCCGTCGTTTGCAACCACGCGCTCTGGACGCACGCCACCGTCACCGAAGCCCACCTGGCCGGCCTGCGCGCCCTGAGCTACACCGTCAACGACGACTGGGCCGCGCAGCGGCTGATCGACCTGGGTATCGACGGCATCATCACCGACCGGGTGGATCTGTTCAGCCCCGCGGCGCAGTGACACAACCCGCCGCGGAGCGCAACGCGCGCGGGCCATGCAGCAACAGCGCCGTTCAAGGCGCGTTTTGCTTCTTTTTTAATAGCTGCCAGCGCTTGCCAGACAAGCGCCAGAGGCAAATTTGGCTTCAAGCCGGCAATTGCGCCCGCACGTAGCCGGCCACCACGCCCAGCAACGCATCCAGGTGCTGCTGCAGCGGGGCAAAGCCCGCGTTGGGCGCGCGCGTGTCCTCGTCCATGTACACCGGGCGGCGGATTTCGATCTGCAGGCTATGCCGGCCCAGGCGGGGCTGGCCGATGCGGCCGATGAGCTCCACGCCCTTGTAGGGCTCGTTCAGCGCCACGCTGTAGCCAAAGCCGCGCAGCTGCTCGGCGATCAGGTGCACGAACTCGGGCGCGCAGGTGGTGCCGTCGCGGTCGCCCAGCACAAAGTCGGCCAGCGGCGGCGCATCCTGGCGGCCCAGTCGGCGGTACACGTCATTGGGCATGGAATGCAGGTTCAGGTGCCACACGCAGCCAAAGCGCTGCACGCTGGCATCGATGGCCTGCTGCAAAGCCGCGTGGTAGGGGCGCCAGTAGCCCGCGATGCGCTGCTGCACCTCGGCCACGGTGCGCGGGCGCGCATACAGCGGCGTGGCCACGCCGTCCTTCACGATCTGCTGCCAGATCAGCCCCAGGCCCTGGCGCGTCTTGGGGCCGGGCGCCAGGGGCTGGGGCCAGTCCCCGTCGATCTGCGCGGGGTCCAGGTCGGTGTCGGCGCGGTTCACGTCGATGTAGGTGCGCGGGAAGGTCGCGGCGATCAGCGTGGCGCCGTGCGCGGGCGCTGTGTGCCACAGGCGGTGCACATGCGTGTCCTCGCCGCGGCGCAGCAAGGCCAGAGGCACGGCATGGCCGAAGTCCGCCGGGTAGGCCGTGCCGCTGTGGGGCGAGTCGCACACCAGCGGCAGCGGCTGCCCCGTGGGTTGCCAGACCTCGACCGGGGTGTCCGGGCGAGGGCTCAGGTCGTCATGCAGCTCTGTCAAAGGCGCACCCTCAGAAGGTGTGAATGAATCCGGCGTGGCCGAGCGGGGTGCACAAACGTGCCCCATCAAGGCGCAGAGCGCAGTCATAGCGGGGGCTATGGCGAGCATTTGCAACGCGGAGGGGGTGCGTTTTTGCGCAACGAGCGGACATGGCGGATTCGTTCATACCTTCTCAGTCCAGCTTGATGTTGGCGCGCTTGGCCACGGCCGTGTAGCGGTCGATGGCGGCCTGGATCTGCTTGGCAAACTGCTCGGGCGTGTTGGCCATGGATTCGCCGGAGATGCCCTTTTGCTTTTCCACATAGTCGGGCATGGCCATGGCCTTGTGCGCCGCGGCGTTGAGCTTGGCGATGATCTCCTTGGGCGTGCCCGCCGGCGCCACCAGGCCGAACCAGCCGCCGTCGCCCATGGCGGGGTAGCCCAGCTCGGTGTAGGTGGGCACGTCGGGCAGCACGGGGCTGCGCTTGAGCGCCAGCACGGCCAGCGGGCGCAGCTTGCCCGACTGGATGTTGGCCAGCGTGGAGGGCAGGTTGTCGGTCATCGCATTGACCTGGCCCGCCAGCGCGTCGGTGACGGCCTGGCCCGCGCCCTTGTAGGGGATGTGCAGCAGGTCGATGCCTGCCAGGTTCATGAAGTTCTCGATGTTGGCATGGCCCAGCGAGCCCGTGCCCGGCGAAGCGAAGGTGTACTTGCCCGGGTTGGCCTTGGCCAGCGCGACAAACTCCTTCATGGTCTTGGCAGGCACGCTGGGGTGCACCACGAAGACGCTGGGCACGCTCATCACGTTGGTGATGGGGGCGAAGTCTTTCACCGCGTCATAGGGCAGCTTGGCGTAGATGGCCGGGTTGGCGCCGTGGGTGCTGACCGTGGCCATGCCGATGGTGTAGCCGTCCGGCGCTGATTTGGCGATGGCGTCGGCCCCCAGCGAGCCGCCAGCGCCGCCCTTGTTGTCCACAACAACCGCCTTGCCCAGGATAGGACCCATTTTGTCGGCCAGCAGACGGGCCACCATGTCGGTGGAGCCGCCAGGGGCAAAGGGCACGATCAGCTTGATCGGGCGGTTGGGGTAATCGCTTGCCTGGGCGTGAGCCAGTGGCGCGAAAGCCGCAGTGGCGGCGCAGGCGACCAGGGTGGACAGCAGGGTGCGGCGCAGTGTCATGGTGTTCTCCTCGTTGTTGAATGATGGGGGCAGTACCCATTCTTGAGCGCACCGGCGCCCGCGAAAAGCGACAAAATGGCGCCCACTCATTACCAACGCTCATCCATTGCCCACCCATGCGCATCCATTCGCCGTCACTGCCTGAACTGCATGCCTTTGCCACCGCTGCGCGGCTGGGCAGCTTCTCGCAGGCGGCCGAGGATTTGAGCGTGACGCAGGGCGCCATCAGCCGCGCCATTGCCCGGCTGGAGGAGCACCTGGGCATCGCGCTGTTTGCGCGGGAGGGCCGGCGCAGCGTGCTCACGCGCGCCGGGGCCGATTATCTGGACGCCGTGGGCCCGTCGATAGCCACGATCGAATCCGCCACCCTGGCCGTGCGCACACGGCGCAGCCCGCGCCAGCTGCGCCTGTCGGTGGCGCCCACGCTGTTCAGCCACTGGCTGATTCCGCGTCTGCCCGACTTTCATGCGCGCCACCCGGGCATCGCACTGTCTTTTGCGCCCTACCGGCGCGACGACCCTCTGAGCGCGCCCGAGATCGACGCCTGGATCCGCGTGGGCCGCGCCGACTGGCCCGCGGGCATCGCGGCCGACTACCTGGTGGGGCGCGAACTGGTGCCGATCTGCCGCCCGGCTGACCTGCAGGGGCCGCAGGCCATCCGTGCGCCCGCCGACCTGCTGGCGCGGCCGCTGCTGTTTCACACCCACTATCCGGACAACTGGGCCCACTGGTTCGCTGGCGTGGGCTGTGCCCACGGGCCTTTGGCGCCAGCGGCAGACTTTGAACTGGTGTCGCTGCTGGTGCAGGCAGTGATTGCCGGCCTGGGCGTGGCCGTGGTGCAGCGCGCCCTGGTCGGGCCCGAACTGGCAGCCGGTCGCATTGCCATCGCCATCGACCAGCCTGTGCTGCTGGACCGCGGCTACCACCTGTGCACGCCCACGGGGCGTGCGCCCAACCTGGCGCTGCAGGAGCTGCACTTTTGGCTGCTGGAGCAGGCCGGCGAACAGACGGGGAGTTGAATCAGCCGCGCCAGGCGCGCAGCAACACCCACTGGCTGGTGGCGCAGGCCAGCACCAGACCAGCGTAGGCGGCCATCTTGCCATCGCGCCCCAGCAGCACCAAACCAGCCACCAGGGCCATGCAACCCACTGCAAAATTAATAGCTACTGGCGCAATCCAGCCCTTGGATTTGGCCATATTTCGCATAAACACATGGCTACACGCCACGAGCAGCATCGCCACCGCCAGCGCGGGGGCGGCGAAATTCAGCACATGGTTGATGGCGAGAAGAAGGCTCATGGAGTTGTGACGCAAATCAAGGCTTTGGCGCCGCGGCCAGCCTGCGGGCGCGGCGGATTTTATAATCGCGCCCCATGGCAGTCTGGGCTCTCGGCATCAACCATCACACAGCTCCGCTTGATCTGCGGGGCCGCTTCGCGTTTGCCCTGGATCAGATCGCGCCCACGCTGCACGGGCTGCGCGAGTCGCTGGCCAACGGCTCGGGTCGCCACCCCGGGGTGGAGACGGCCATCATCTCCACCTGCAACCGCACCGAGATCTACTGCGCCGCCCCCACTTCCACGCCCGGCCCTGCGCTGGCCCACACGCTGGACTGGCTGGCCCACAGCGGCGGCGTCAGCCCCGCGCTGCTGCGCTCGCACTCCTACAGCCTTGAAAACAGCCTGGTCGCGCGCCATGCCTTCCGGGTGGCCAGCGGGCTTGATTCGATGGTGCTGGGCGAGGCGCAAATCCTCGGCCAGATGAAAGACGCCGTGCGCGCCGCCGAGGGCGCGGGCGCGCTGGGCACCACGCTCAACCAGCTGTTCCAGCGCAGCTTTGCAGTGGCCAAAGAGGTGCGCACCAGCACCGATATCGGCGCGCACAGTATCAGCATGGCGGCCGCGGCCGTGCGCCTGGCCAGCCAGCTGTTCGAAGACCTGTCCCAGATCCGCGTGCTGTTCGTGGGCGCGGGCGAGATGATCGAGTTGTGCACCACGCACTTCGCGGCCAAGAACCCCAGACAGATCACGATCGCCAACCGCACGCTGGAGCGCGGCGAGAAGCTGGCCACGCGATTGGGCGGCGAGGTGATGCGCCTGGCCGACCTGCCCGACCACCTGCACGAATACGACGCCGTCATCAGCTGCACGGCCAGCAGCCTGCCCATCATCGGCCTGGGCGCCGTCGAACGCGCCCTGAAAAAGCGCCGCCACCGCCCCATGTTCATGGTGGATCTGGCCGTGCCGCGCGACATCGAGCCCGAAGTGCAGCAGCTGCAAGACGTGTACCTGTACACCGTGGACGACCTGGCCAGCGTGGTGCAGACCGCGCAGGCACATCGCCAGGCCGCCGTGGCGCAGGCCGAAGCCATCATCGACGCGGGCGTGCAAAACTTCATGCACTGGATGGAGCTGCGCAGCCCCGCCGCGCACGATGGCGGCGTGGTGCCGCTGATCCAGCAGCTCAACACCCAGGCCGACGCATGGCGCGCCCTGGAGATTGCCCGCGCCAAGAAGCGCCTGGCCAAGGGCGAGGACATCGACACCGTGCTCGAAGCCCTGTCACGCGGCCTCACGCAAAAGATGCTGCACGGCACCATGGCCGAGCTGCGTGCGGGCGACGCCGAGGCGCGCGCCCGGACCGCGCAGGCGGTGTCGCGACTGTTCCTGCGCTCGCAAAGCAAGACCCCGGGCAACGGGCTGTAGCGGTGCTCGCCCTCCCAGGCGGCCGGCATCGCCCCCTGGCACCTCTGGTGGCACGCCCAACCGGCTTCAAGCCCATTCGGACCTCCAGCGCTTATGAAACAAGCGCTAGCAGCTACCAAAATGGTAGCAAAATCTTTTCTTGACTCTCCCGATGAAACCCTTTCTCCGCAGCCAGCTGGAACGCTACGCGCAACGCCTGCAGGAACTCGACTTCCTGCTCTCGCGCGAGGACATCATGACCGACATGCAGCAATACCGCAGCATCTCGCGCGAACACGCCGAGGTGACCCAGGTCGCTGGCCGCTATGCCCGCTACCAGCAGCGCGAGGCCGACCTGGCCGGCGCCCGGGAAATGCTCGAAGACCCCGACATGGCCGAGATGGCGCAGGAGGAAATCCAGGCCGCCGAGGCCGAGCTGCTGCAGCTGGAGAACGAACTACAGCGGCTGCTCCTGCCCAAGGACCCCGACGACGAGCGCAACGCCTTCGTCGAAATCCGCGCCGGCACGGGCGGCGACGAGTCCGCGCTGTTCGCGGGCGACCTGGCGCGCATGTACACGCGCTACGCCGCCACCGTGGGCTGGAAGGTCGAGGTGATGAGCGCCAACGAGAGCGAGCTGGGCGGCTACAAGGAAGTGGTGCTGCGCATCGAGGGCGATCACGCCTACGGCGCGCTGCGCTTTGAATCGGGCGGCCATCGCGTGCAGCGCGTGCCCGCCACCGAGACGCAGGGCCGCATTCACACCAGCGCCTGCACCGTGGCCGTGATGCCCGAGCCCGACGAGGCCCAGGCCATCACGCTGAACCCGGCGGATCTGCGCATCGACACCTTCCGCGCCAGCGGCGCCGGCGGCCAGCACATCAACAAGACGGATTCAGCCGTGCGCGTGGTGCACTTGCCCACCGGCATCGTGGCCGAATGCCAGGACGGGCGCAGCCAGCACAGCAACAAGGCCAAGGCGCTGCAGGTGCTGCAGGCGCGCATCCAGGAAAAAGAACGCAGCGAACGCGCCGCCAAAGAGGCCGCGCTGCGCAAGGGGCTGATCGGCAGCGGCGACCGCTCAGACCGCATCCGCACCTACAACTTCCCGCAGGGGCGCCTGACCGACCACCGCATCAACCTGACGCTGTACAAGCTGCTGGCCGTGATGGAGGGCGACCTGGGCGATGTGCTGCAGGCGCTGCAGCACGCGCGCGAGGCCGAGCAGTTGGCCGAACTGGGTTTGGAATGATTTCCGCCTCCAGCACTTTCCCGGCAAGCGCACGCAGCTATCAATAAGGAAGCATCTTGTCTTCTACCACCCTCGCCCAAGCGCTGACCCAGGCCCAGGCCGGGGGGCTGGCGCGCATCGACGCGCAAATGCTGCTGCTGTACGTGCTGGGGCGCGCGCCCAACGACCGTGCCTGGCTGCTGGTGCATGACGGCGATGCGCTGACCGCCGCGGCCGTCGATCAGTACACCGCGCTGTGCGCACGCCGCGCCCGCGGCGAGCCCGTGGCTTACCTGACGGGGCGCAAGGAGTTCTGGGGCCTGCCACTGGCCGTGGACGCCCGGGTGCTGGACCCGCGCCCCGACACCGAGACGCTGGTCGGTTGGGCGCTGGAAGTGCTGGCCGCCCACCCCGCGCCGCGCGTGGCCGACCTGGGCACGGGCAGCGGCGCCATCGCCCTGGCACTGCAGCACGAGCGGCCCGACGCCCAGGTGCTGGCTGTGGATGCCAGCGCCGACGCCCTCGCCGTGGCCCGCGCCAACGCCCTGCGGCTGGGGCTGCCGGTGCGCTTTGCGCAGGGCAACTGGCTGCAAGGCGTGGCCGGGCCGTTTGACGCCATCGTCAGCAACCCGCCCTACATCCCCGCGCTGGATCCGCACCTGGCCGCCCTCACCCACGAGCCGCTGGCCGCGCTGGCCAGCGGCGCCGATGGTCTGGAGGACATCCGCACCATCATCGCCCAGGCGCCCACGCGGCTGGCACCCTGCGGCTGGCTGCTGCTGGAGCATGGCTGGGACCAGGCCGACGCCGTGCAAGCACTGCTGCGCGACGCGGGTTTTGACCAGGTGCAAAGCCGCCGCGATTTGTCCGGCATAGCCCGATGCACTGGCGGGTCAATGCCCGGTGCCGCCCCGCAGTGAAATAATCCACCCATTGCCGCCCGGCTCCCGGGCGCCCATTTCAGGAGAACCCCATGAGCGACGTCCAGCAACGCATCGACCAACTGGTCAAGACCAACGACATCCTGCTGTTCATGAAAGGCAATGCCAGCTTTCCTATGTGCGGTTTTTCAGGCCGTGCCATCCAGATCCTCAAGGCCTGCGGCGTGGACCCCAAGAGCATCGCCACCGTGAACGTGCTGGAGGACCAGGAAATCCGCCAGGGCATCAAGGAATACAGCAACTGGCCCACCATTCCGCAGCTGTATGTGAAGGGCGAGTTCATCGGTGGCTCGGACATCATGATGGAGATGTACGAGTCCGGTGAACTGCAGCAAGTGCTGGACGCACGCAACGCCGCCTGACACCCCTTAGCCGCCGCACCGCCACCAACCGCCCGCCCAGGGCGGTTTTTTTTGCCCATGGGGCCGGCCAGGCGCCATAGCGCAGGCCCGCTACACTCAAGGTGACCCATAGCCTCGTGTCCATGTGCCCCCGGCTTGACTATCTGCAGGCGCGGGGCCCAGCACCATCGCTTCATGTCACTGTCCGAAAGCCTCTTCGTCCTCATCGCCCTCATCGGGGCCAGCGCATTTTTCTCGCTGGCCGAGATTTCCCTGGCCGCGTCGCGCCGGCTGCGGCTGCGCCAGCTGGCCGACGAGGGCAACTACCGCGCCGGCCGTGTGCTGCAGTTGCAGGAAACCCCTGGCGACTACTTCACCGCCGTGCAGATCGGCCAGAACGCCGTGGCGGTGCTGGGCGGCATCGTGGGCGAAGGGGCGCTGAGCCCGCACTTTTCCCGCTTCTTCGGCCTGTGGCTGGGCCAGGCACCCGCACAGACGGCGGGTTTTTTGCTGTCGTTCACCGTCATCACGTCGCTGTTCATCCTGTTTGCCGACTTGTTCCCCAAGCGCATGGGCATGGCCGAGCCTGAGCGACTGGCCGTGCGCGTGGTAGCCCCCATGCAGGCCGCGATGGCACTGCTGCGGCCCCTCGTGTGGCTCTACAGCCGCTGCGCGGATCTGCTGTTTCGCGCGCTGGGCATGAACGCCTTGCGCGACGACCGCGTCACATCCGACGACATCCTGGCCATGATGGAAGCCGGTGCGCGCGCAGGCGTGCTGGCTGCGCGCGAACAGCAGGTGATCGAGAACGTGTTCGAGCTGGACTCGCGCAGCGTGACCAGCGCCATGTCGCCGCGCGACCGCGTGGCCTACTTTCTGAGCGACGACCCGGACACGGTGATCCGCGCGCGCATTGCCGCCGAGCCGTTTTCCACTTACCCGGTGTGCGAGGGCGACATCGACCATGTGGTGGGCTATGTCGATGCCAAGGATTTGTTTCAGCGCTTGCTCAACAACCAGCCGATCTCGCTGACCGATGAAGAATTGGTGCGCAAGGTGCTCGTGGTGCCCGACCGGCTGTCGCTGGCCGAGGTGCTGGACCAGTTCCGCCAGGTGCATGAGGACTTCGCGGTCATCGTCAACGAATACAGCCTGGTGGTGGGCGTGGTCACGCTCAACGACGTGATGAGCACCGTGATGGGCGACCTGGTGGGCCCGGACGATGAGGAGCAGATCGTGCGCCGGGACGAACATTCATGGCTCATCGACGGCGCCACGCCCGTGAGCGATGTGCAGCATGCCCTGGGCCTGGACGAGCTGCCCCATGCCGACGAATATGAAACCCTGGCAGGCTTTTTGATGGAGATGCTGCGCCGCGTGCCGCGCCGCACCGACAGCGTGACCTTCGGAGGCTACAAGTTCGAGGTGCTGGACGTGGACAGCTACCGCATCGACCAGGTCATGGTGTCGCGGCTAAGCCCTGCGCCGGTGGCTGCCGCGGCTCAGGCGTCCGAAGTGCGCTCTTGATAGAACCAGCTGCGCTGCGCCGCAAACACCGCGCTGGGGTACGGCGCCTTGCCGCGGCTGCCGTTGTAGCGCCCGAGCGCCATGTACAGATCGCCCCGCTCGCGGTCGAGGTAGTGGCGCAATATCACGCAACCAAAACGCAGGTTGGTCTGCATGTGAAACAGCTTGCCGGGGTCGCCGTCGCCGATCACGCGCGTCCAAAACGGCATCACCTGCATGTAGCCGCGCGCGCCCACAGGCGAGATGGCGAACTTGCGAAACGCGCTTTCCACCTGAATCAGGCCCAGCACCAGTGACACATCAAGCCCGGCACGCTTGGACTCGTACCAAACCGTCTGCAGGAAGTCGCGGCGAACCTCCCACGCGGGCTTGCGCTGGCGCAGGCGATCACTCATGGTCCCCAGCCACCGCAGGTACAGCAGGCGGGCCTCGGTGGTGGCAAACAGAGGCTCGGGTGGCGCAAGGTCTGCCACCGCAGAACTAAGCGCGGTACGCACGGAGTCGATCAGCGGCTCTTCCAGCTGCCCCCCGGCATGCGCCAGCGAGGGCGCGCCCAGCCATGCAGCAGGCCCAGCCGCCAGCGACACCAGACAGGCCCGGCGCGACAGGCCCTGCCGCCATTGCACACCCTGAAAATCCACCGCTGCACTCATGCTGCCAAACGTTCCTTCACATGGGCCAGGATGTCCGCAACGCCCACCTTGGTGGCGGATGCATCGCGGCGGTGCTGGTATTCGACCTGGCCTTCCTTCAGGCTCTTGTCGCCAATCGTCACGCGGTGCGGCACGCCGATCAGCTCCCAGTCGGCAAACATGGCGCCTGGGCGCTCGCCACGGTCATCCAGGATCACGTCCACCCCGGCTGCCAGCAGTTCAGCGTAGAGCGACTCGGCCTGGGCCTTGACCGCCTCGCTACGATCCATCCCCACAGGGCATATGACGACGGTGAACGGCGCAATGGAATCGGGCCAGACAATGCCACGCTCGTCGTGGTTTTGCTCGATGGCCGCCGCCGGCAGGCGCGTGATGCCGATGCCATAGCAGCCCATCTCGAAGAATGCGGGCTTGCCGTCTTCTGCCAGGAAGGTGGCATTCATGGCCCTGGAATACTTGGTGCCCAGGTAGAACACATGGCCGACTTCGATGCCGCGCTCGATGGCCAGCTCTCCCTTGCCGTCAGGCGACAGGTCTCCGGCCACCACGTTGCGCAAGTCGGCCACCAGGTCGGGCTCGGGCAGGTCGCGGCCCCAGTTGACGCCGGTGATGTGGTGGTCTTCCTGGTTGGCACCGCAGATCCAGTCGGCCATCACGGCCACGTCGCGATCGGCCACGATCCTCACCGGCTTCTTCAGGCTCAAAGGACCCAGGTAGCCGGGTTTGCTGCCGAAGTGATCTTCGATCTCGGCAACGGTCGCGAAGCGAAAACCCGCGTCCAGGCCGGGCACCTTGGCCACCTTGATCTCGTTCATGTCATGGTCGCCGCGCAGCAGCAGCAGCCAGACCTGGCTGCGCAACACCTCACCCGCCTCGTTGGTCTCATCCGTGGCCAGCACCAGAGACTTGACCGTGGTGGACAGCGGTACGCCCAGCATCTCGGCCACATCGGCGCAGGTGCTCTTGCCCGGCGTGGGCGTCAAGGTCTGCGGCTGCGTCGGCGCAGGGCGCGGGCCGACGGGCGCCAGCGCCTCGGCTTTTTCCATGTTGGCTGCGTAATCGCTGGCGGGGCAATAGACGATGGCGTCCTCCCCTGTGGCGGCGATCACCTGGAATTCTTCACTCAGATCCCCACCAATGGCGCCCGAGTCCGCTGCCACCGCGCGATAGCGCAGACCGAAGCGGTCAAAAATGCGACGATAGGCCTGCGCCATGACCTGGTAGCTGGCCTTGGCGCTGGTCTGGTCACGGTCAAAGCTGTAGGCGTCCTTCATGATGAACTCGCGCCCGCGCATCAGACCAAAGCGCGGACGGCGTTCGTCGCGGAACTTGGTCTGGATCTGATAGAGGTTCTTGGGCAGCTGCTTGTAGCTGCGCAGTTCCTGGCGCGCAATGTCGGTGACCACTTCTTCGCTGGTGGGCTGGATCACGAAATCGCGCCCGTGGCGATCCTGGATGCGCAGCAGCTCGGGGCCCATCTTCTCGAAGCGGCCGGTTTCGTGCCACAGCTCAGAGGGCTGCACCACGGGCATGGTCAGCTCGACGGCGCCGGCGCGGTTCATTTCTTCGCGCACGATGGCTTCGACCTTGCGGATGACCCGCAGCCCCATCGGCATGTAGTTGTAAATACCCGCCCCCAGCTTCTTGATGAGGCCGGCGCGCATCATGAGTTTGTGACTGACAACCTCGGCGTCGGCCGGGGCCTCTTTCAAGGTGGAGATGAAGAATTGGGAAGCTTTCATTGAACGCGCTTGACAACTGTGTTGCTGAACTTGCCGCAGACAGGGCTGCGTGCATAATGACCACAGTTTTAAAGAATTAGGGTTAGATTATGCTTGACAGGGACGGTTTTCGCCCAAACGTCGGCATCATCCTGCTCAACCAAAGAAACCAGGTATTCTGGGGCAAGCGCATCCGAACCCACAGCTGGCAGTTTCCGCAAGGTGGCATTGACCGCGGAGAAAACCCGGAGCAAGCCATGTTCCGCGAACTGCACGAAGAGGTAGGACTGCTGCCAAACCAGGTACGTGTGATTGCCCGCACCCGGGACTGGTTGCGCTACGAGGTGCCTGACCGGTACATCCGCCGCGACGCGCGCGGACACTACAAAGGCCAGAAACAAATCTGGTATCTGCTGCAGCTTCTGGGCCACGACTGGGATCTGAACCTGCGCGCCACCAACCACCCCGAGTTCGACGCGTGGCGCTGGAATGACTATTGGGTGCCGCTGGATGTGGTGGTCGATTTCAAGCGCGGCGTGTACGAGATGGCGCTGACCGAGCTGTCGCGCTTTCTCCCCCGGCATGAGCAACGCAACCGTTACCTGCGCAGCGGCATGCGGTCGCGTGACTCTGAAGGCAGCCATACACCCATGCAGCGGGCTGGCTCCCTGCTGGTCAAGCCCGGCATGGAGTTGCCTCCCGGAGCCAGCTTTGATCCCGATCCGCAAAACAGCATACCTGCGCCGCTGGTTGAAACGGCATCAGCCAGCGCTCCACCCAGAAAACCTGCCAGTGTGTGATGTGGGCTGCCCGGCCCCGTCAGGCGCCGGACACAACCATGTTGTCGCGATGCACCATCTCGGGCTCGGCGGCATAGCCCAGCAGACGCTCAAAATCTGCTGACGGCCGGCGGCACAGCAGACGCGCTTCGGCGCTGGCGTAATTGGCCAGGCCGCGGGCGATCTCTGCACCCGCAGCATCGCGAACGGCGATCACGTCGCCACGCGCGAAGTCGCCCTCGACGGAAACCATCCCGATGGGCAGCAGGCTCTTGCCTTCGTCACGCAGCTTGGCCGCTGCGCCCGCATCGACCGTCACCGAGCCGCGCAGTTGCAGGTGGTCAGCCATCCATTGCTTGCGGGCCTGATTTTTCTGAGTCTGCGCCACGAGCAGCGTGCCAATGGCTTCGCCACGCGCCAGGCGCAGCAGCACGTCACGCTCGCGACCCCATGCAATGACGGTGGACGCGCCCGAGCCCGCAGCGCGCTTGGCCGCCAAAATCTTGGTGATCATCCCACCCTTGCCGATACTGGAGCCGGCGCCGCCAGCCATCACTTCCAGCGCGGCATCACCAGCCTGCGCCTCGTGCACAAACTGCGCCTGCGGGTCGCGGCGCGGGTCGGCGGTGTACAAGCCCTTCTGATCGGTCAGGATGACGAGGGCGTCGGCCTCAACCAGATTGGCCACCAGAGCGCCCAGCGTGTCGTTGTCGCCGAACTTGATTTCGTCGGTGACAACGGTGTCGTTTTCGTTGATAACCGGCACCACGCCCAGGCGCAGCAAGGTCAGCAGCGTGGAGCGGGCATTCAGGTAGCGCTCGCGGTCGGCCAGGTCGGCGTGGGTCAGCAACACCTGCGCGCTGCCTATGCGCTGCTCGCGCAGCTTGGTCTCGTACATCTGGGCCAGGCCCATTTGCCCCACGGCGGCGGCGGCCTGCAGTTCGTGGATCTCGCTGGGGCGCGCTGACCAGCCCAGGCGCTTCATGCCCTCTGCGATGGCGCCGCTGGAGACCATGATGACTTCACGCGACTCGCCGCCCTCGCCTCGCACCAGCGCAGCCAGTTGGCGGCTCCACTCCCCAATGGCAATCTCATCCAGCCCCCGCCCCTCATTGGTGACGAGGCTGGAGCCTACCTTGACCACGATGCGACGTGCGTCGCGCAATACACTGGACACCATTTTTTATAAAAATTGGCTCTAGCCCTTATAAAACAAGCGCCAGAAGCTATTAAATATATAGCAATTCAACCTCCGGCCCTTGCGTCACGGCTGTGCAGGCAGCTGATCAGCGAAGCGCGGATCCACCTCAACCGGCGCATTTTGCGCAAGCTGCTGGGCGTGCACATGCTGAAAGATGGACTGCACCAGAGACTCGCAACCCTCGCGCGTCAACGCGGAGATTTCGAACACCGGCCCCTTCCACTTGAAGCGCTTCACGAAGTCCTTGACCCGCTCTGCGCGCTCCTCGGCTGGCACCATGTCCAGCTTGTTGAGCACAAGCCAGCGCGGCTTCTCAAACAGCTGGGTATCGTATTTTTTCAGCTCACCCACGATGGCCTTGGCCTGCGCCACCGGATCGACGGTATCGTCGAAAGGCGCCAGATCCACCACATGCAGCAGTAGCCGTGTGCGCTGCAAGTGGCGCAAAAACTGGTGGCCCAAACCCGCGCCTTCGGATGCGCCCTCGATCAGGCCTGGAATGTCGGCGATGACGAAACTCTGCTCAGGCCCCACACGCACCACACCCAGATTGGGGTGCAAGGTGGTGAACGGATAGTCGGCAATCTTCGGCCGGGCGTTGGACACGGCCGCGATGAAAGTGGACTTGCCCGCATTGGGCATGCCCAGCAGGCCTACATCAGCCAGCACCTTGAGTTCGAGCTTGAGGTTTTTGCGCTCGCCGGGCCAGCCCGGCGTTTTCTGGCGAGGAGCGCGATTGATGGCGCTCTTGAAACGCATATTGCCGAAGCCACCATCGCCGCCTTTGGCGATCGTGATTACCTCGCCCGGCGTGAGCAACTCGTACAGCACTTCGCCGGTGTCGGCGTCGCTAATGATGGTGCCCACGGGCATCTTGAGGGTGATATCTGAGCCAGCCGCCCCAAACATGTCGGAACCCTTGCCATGCTCTCCACGCTTGGCCTCGTGGCGGCGTGAGTAGCGAAAGTCCACCAGCGTATTGAGGTTAGGGTCTGCCACCGCAAACACATGCCCTCCGCGGCCGCCATCGCCACCGTCAGGCCCACCAAACTCTTTGTATTTCTCGTGCCGAAACGAGACACAGCCATTGCCACCGTCGCCCGCGGCAACGTCGATAAAGGCTTCGTCAACAAACTTCATGGGTATCCAGTTTACAGAAGCGCACCCACGTCAACGTGGTGCCGAAGAGTAGTTGCGCCTGAGCGCATCAAGAAACCGCGCATGCGCCGAAAACAACAAAGCCCCGACGGGTCGGGGCTTTGCAATCGCGATGGTGGCGCAATGCCTTTACGCGGGGGTCACGCTGACCGTGTGCTTGGACAGTGCGCCCTTGGTGCCGAAAGACACATGGCCATCCACCAAGGCAAACAACGTGTGATCCTTGCCCAATCCGACATTCACGCCGGGATGGATACGCGTACCGCGCTGACGGACAATGATAGAACCTGCGCTGATCAGCTCACCACCGTAAGCCTTCACGCCGAGCATTTTGGGCTTGGAATCGCGCCCGTTTCGCGTAGAGCCGCCGCCTTTTTTCTGTGCCATGACATCAGCTCCCTGTTTTAAGCAGCAATCGCCTGGATCTGCAGTTCTGTGAACTGCTGGCGATGACCTTGACGTTTCTGATAGTGCTTGCGACGACGCATCTTGAAGATGCGCACTTTATCGTGCTTGCCGTGAGCCACGACCGTAGCCGTCACTGTTGCGCCGGAAACCAGGGGAGTGCCAACCTTGAGCTCAGCGCCGTTGCCGACGGCAAGAACCTGGTCAATCACAATCTCCTGGCCTACTTCCGCAGCAATCTGTTCTACCTTAATTTTTTCGCCAGCGGCAACGCGATACTGCTTGCCGCCGGTTTTTATGACCGCGTACATGTAAACCTCATTTGTCTTGGAGTTCTGCAGACGAATTTCTACAGAACCTGTGATTGTATCACCAAGGCAAAACGGGGGCAAATCTACCGTCGCCTCGTCTTCGAAAGCTCAGTGCGACACGGGGCACGCAGCCTGGCTGCTTCCTATAATCGGCCTTTCATTTCCACACCAGCAAGCACCTTGGCCGCCAACTCCCCCAGCACCGCCGCCACCCTCGCACTGATTGCCGACGACATGCGAGAGGTGGACAAGGTCATAGCATCACGACTTCAATCATCGGTCTCTCTGGTGGGAGAGGTCGCTCAGTACATCATCTCAGCTGGCGGAAAGCGTCTGCGCCCTGCATTACTGCTTCTGGTGAGTGGCGCTCTGGGCTACAAGGGCGAGCAACGGTTCAATCTTGCAGCGGTAGTGGAATTCATCCACACAGCCACTCTCCTGCACGATGATGTGGTGGACGAGTCCACTCTGCGTCGGGGGCGCCCCACAGCGAACGAGAGCTTTGGCAATCCTGCAAGTGTGCTAGTGGGCGATTTTCTCCATTCACGCGCCTTTCAAATGGTGGTCAGCACCAACAACTTGCGCGTAATGCAAACCTTGGCTGACGCCACCAACGTGATCGCGGAAGGCGAAGTCCAGCAGCTCATGAATACACATGACGCATCCCTGGACGAAGCCGGCTACCTGAACGTCATACGATCCAAAACAGCAAAACTGTTTGAGGCCAGCGCTCGCATCGCTGCAATCCTCGCGGGCAGCCCGCCCGCCACGGAGCAAGCTTGTGCCGAATACGGCCAGGCACTCGGCACAGCCTTCCAAGTCATCGACGATGTACTCGACTATGACGGCAATGCGCAGGAGATGGGGAAAAACCTGGGCGACGACCTGCGTGAAGGCAAAGTGACCCTTCCCCTCATCATTGCCATGCAGCGTGGCAACGAGGCGCAACGCGAACTACTGCGCCGCGTCATCGAGACCGGTGCCACCGATGAACTTGCGCCCGTCATCGCCGTCATCCGTGATACCGGCGCATTGACCGCAACTCGTGAAGCGGCGGCGGCGCAGGCACAACTGGCCGTGGACGCTGCAGAGAAGCTACCGCCCAATCTGTACACCAAAGGTTTGCTACAATTAGCGGCTCAGCTACTTGACAGACGCGTCTGATTGCGTGTGTTCGATGAGGAGCATCGGGGTGTAGCTTAGCCTGGTAGAGCGCTACGTTCGGGACGTAGAGGCCGGAGGTTCGAATCCTCTCACCCCGACCAAAAATATCCTTGTAAATCAAGAACTTAGAAAGCTCCGCAGGTCGGAGCTTTTTTGTTTTTGGCGCCATTAGTGGCAGATTAGTGGCACGCCGCTGGTCTTCGTGCCACCACAGCGCAGGCGATATAAACAGATGGTGTGGGCGCCTCCCTCCTACCGCTACTTGCACAGCGCCCTGGGTAGTGCCAGATTGGCGATCTCGTCGTCAACTCGAAGTGGAGAGCATCATGGAACGTACCGTCATTGCTGTCGACATTGCCAAGAAGGTGTTTCAACTGCACTGGGTCGAGATGGACACCGGCTGCATCGAGCGCTTGCAGCTAAAGCGCGCCAAGATGCTGGAGTGGTTTGCCAACCGCGCTGCGGCGCTGGTCGTCATGGAAGCGTGCGGCGGTGCTCACGACTGGGGCCGAGCCTTGATGGAACTGGGCCACGAGGTACGACTTATCTCACCACGCAAGGTGCGCCCCTTCGTGCAGCGCAATAAGACCGACGCAGCGGACGCCCAAGCGATCTGGACCGCATGCCAGCAGCCAGGAATGCGCTTCGTTCCTGTGAAGACCGAGGCCCAGCAAATCGTGCTGTCGCTGCACAGGATGCGCTCGCAGCTCATGAAGACCCGCATCATGCAAACCAACGAACTCCGTGGGCTGCTCTACGAGTTTGGCATCGTGTTGCCGGAAGGTCACGCGGCGTTGCTAAAGGCCTTGCCTGATGCCATGCGTGACGCGAGGACACGGCTGCCTGCGATCCTCATGGACAGTCTGGCCGAGCAGCTCAGGCGAGTCCAGCAACTGCAGGCTGACATTGGCATGATCGAGCGACGACTGTCACAGCAGATGCAGGAATTACCGGCCTGCAAAGCTGTCGCCGAGATCCCAGGCATCGGTCTGCTCACAGCAACGGCCGTTGTCGCCAGCATGGGCACGCCGACCGCGTTCAAGGATGCCCGGGAGTTTGCAGCATGGATCGGACTTGTCCCTCGCCAGACCGGCACTGGTGGACGAGTCCGGCAACTGGGCATCAGCAAGCGGGGCGATGCTTACCTGCGAACGTTGCTGATGCATGGTGCTCGATCTGTCGTGATGAGAGCGAAGGATGGCCCGACATGGCCATGGTTGACAGCGCTCCTACAGCGCCGACCGTACAGCGTGGCTGTCGCCGCGGTGGCAAACAAGTTGGCGCGAACGATCTGGGCGGTTCTGGCAGGTGGGCAGGCCTGGCGCTCCGAGGCGTGGCAGGCCGCGCACTGATGGCCACAAGTACGAAGAAAGCGAATCAACGAGTTTGAAGGAGAGCAAGCGACCACGCGTGTGATGGGACAGACGGTCGGACCGGGACGGGGACACTCCGATAGGGAACAAGAGCAAAGAGCTCGGTTTGCAGATGGTGAGATAGCCCCTTGAAACTCCGGACCCGTCCTATCGCTTATCTTTGAAGATAGGAGTAGGACTGTGAGTACGACTAGGCATACGGACACTGTTGAAGTCATCTTGAAAGACCAGCGCCGCAGGCGC
>NZ_JBFWLZ010000040.1:0-29953 GCF_050251835.1 Diaphorobacter sp.
AACTTCACGCCGTCAAAGCGGCTCAGGTTGGACGACGCCTCGGCCGGCGCGATGATGTAGTACACCGGGATCGACAGCTCGGTGCGCGGCAGGCTGATGGGCACCAGCCTGGCCCCCAGCTTTTCGTATTCCTTGAGGGCTGCCTCGACGGCGGCGCGCACGTCGCTCGCCAGACCGTCGCCGAAGAACTCGGCGGGGATGCCGATGCGCAGGCCCTCCAGCGAATCATTGAGCCGGACGCTGAAATCCTCTGCCGGCATGTCCAGACTGGTGGAGTCGCGGTCAGGGTCCGGGCCGCACATGGCGGACAGCAGCAGCGCGCAGTCCTCGGCGCTGCGCGCCATCGGCCCTGCCTGGTCGAGGCTGGAAGCGAAGGCGATCAGCCCATAGCGGCTGGCGCGGCCATAGGTGGGCTTGATGCCGGTGATGCCGCAATACGACGCGGGCTGGCGAATCGAGCCGCCCGTGTCCGTGCCCGTCACGGCTGGCGCCAGGCGCGCGGCCACGGCCACGCCGCTGCCGCCCGAGGAGCCGCCGGGGATGCGGTCGGTGTCCCAGGGGTTGCGCACCGGCGCGGGTGCGTCAAAGCCGACGGGGGCCACGGCCGAGTTCTCGTTGGCCGAGCCCATGGCGAATTCGTCGCAGTTGAGCTTGCCCAGCGTCACGCAGCCGGCATTGGCCAGGCGGGTGACTACGGTGGCGTCAAAGGGCGAGCGGTAGCCCGCCAGCATCTTCGAGCCGGCGGTGCTGGGGAAGTCGCGGGTGACGAAGACGTCCTTGTGCGCGATGGGCACGCCCGCCAGCGGCGCGGCGGTGCCTGCCGCCAGGGCGGCGTCTTGTGCGCGGGCCTGGGCCAGGGTGGCTTCTTCGTTCAGGGCCACGTAGGCGCCCAGGTTCTGGTGGGCTTTGGCGCGGGCCAGAAAGTGCTGCGCCGCTTCGGTGGCCGAAACCTGTTTGCCGCGCAATGCGGCTGCCAGCTGGGCCACGCTCAGGTGGTGCAGATCGGTCATGGGGTTGTTGCTCATGGTGCGTCCTTACTCGATCACCTTGGGCACCAGGAACAGGCCGCGCTCGACGGCCGGCGCGCTTTGCTGGTTGGCCTCGCGCTGGTCGGGTTCGCTGGCCACGTCGTCTCGCAGGCGAAGCTGCACGTCCTGAGTCACCGCCACGGGGTGCGGCAATGGGGTGATACCGCTGGTATCCACGGCCTGCATCTTTTCCACGATGTCAAAAAAACCGTTGAGCTGGGCGAGCATGCGCTCACTGTCTTGCGGGCTCAGTTCAAGCCGGGCCAGATTGGCGATGCGGCCGATATCCTGGAGGGTCAGTGCCATAGGGAAAATGGACGGGCGGAAACCAGATGTAAAGCAATCGTCCGGGGCCCGTCGGGGGAAGTTATTCACAGGGGATGCGGTATTATCCCGGCTTTGCCGCAAGACCTCCACATTGCCGGTCATTGTGCGAAAAAAGCCAACAAACACCCCCCAAATATCCGGCGACGGCAGGCCGACGTGCATGCCGTGCCTGAGAGGATTTCTGCATGTTCGGAGCTTTCCGTCGGTATTTCTCCACCGACCTGGCCATAGACCTCGGCACCGCCAACACCCTGATTTTTGCCCGCGACAAGGGCATCGTGCTCGATGAGCCTTCTGTAGTTGCCATCCGCCACGAGGGCGGCCCGCACGGCAAGAAGGTGATCCAGGCGGTCGGCCGCGAGGCCAAGGCCATGCTGGGCAAGGTGCCCGGCAACATCGAGGCCATCCGCCCCATGAAGGACGGCGTGATCGCCGACTTCGTCATCACCGAGCAGATGATCAAGCAGTTCATCAAGATGGTGCATCCGCGCTCGGTGCTCACGCCCAGCCCGCGCATCATCATCTGCGTGCCCTGTGGCTCCACCCAGGTGGAGCGCCGCGCCATCAAGGACGCGGCCGAGGCCGCCGGCGCCACGGCGGTCTATTTGATCGAAGAACCCATGGCCGCGGGCATTGGCGCCGGGCTGCCGGTGTCCGAGGCCAGCGGTTCGATGGTGGTGGACATTGGCGGTGGCACCACCGAAGTGGGGGTCATCAGCCTGGGCGGCATGGTCTACAAGGGCAGTGTGCGCGTGGGCGGCGACAAGTTCGACGAGTCCATCATCAATTACATCCGCCGCAACTACGGCATGCTGATCGGCGAGCCCACGGCCGAGGCCATCAAGAAGAACATCGGCTCGGCCTTCCCGGGCTCCGAGGTCAAGGAGATGGAGGTCAAGGGCCGCAACCTCTCCGAGGGCGTGCCGCGCAGCTTCACCATCTCGTCCAACGAGGTGCTGGAGGCCCTGACCGAGCCGCTCAACCAGATCGTCTCAGCCGTCAAGAACGCGCTCGAGCAAACCCCCCCCGAGCTGGGCGCCGACATCGCCGAGCGCGGCATGATGCTGACCGGCGGCGGTGCGCTGCTGCGTGACCTGGATCGCCTGCTCAACGAAGAAACCGGCCTGCCCGTGCTGGTGGCCGAAGAGCCGCTGACCTGTGTGGTGCGTGGCTGCGGCATGGCGCTCGACAGCCTCGACCGGCAGGGCAGCATCTTCACCAGCGACTAAGAGGCGAGAGTCTTTTGCCTACGCCCGCCTTGCACGCCAAAATGCCCCTGCTCATCGTTGCAAATGCTCGCCATAGCCCGATCTATGGCTGCGCTTTGCGCCTCGACCAGGAACGTTTTGACGCGCCTTTCGGGCACGGGCAAATAACTCCCAGCCTCTGACCTTGTTCTGCGCCTGACGAGCTGTCCGCATGCCGCTGGGAACCCTGGATCGATCGGCGCCGACGTTGTTCAAGCAAGGGCCATCGCCGCTGGCCCGTCTTGCCCTCTACAGCGCTCTGGCGCTGTTTTTGATGGTGGCCGACACCCGTTTTCGCGTGACCGAGCCGCTGCGTCAGGCAATGGCCACCGTGCTGTACCCGCTGCAATGGCTGGCGCTGCAGCCGGTGGAGCTGGCTGGCAAGGGCGCTGGCTACTTTCAGTCGCTGCAGGCGGCGCAGCAGGGGGCGGACGAGGCGCGGCGCCAGATGGCGGTTCTGTCCGTGCGTGCCGGCGAGTCTGAACAACTGCTGCGCGAGAACGCCGAGCTGCGCAAACTGCTGGACTTGCGCGAGCGCCTGACCACACCCGCACAGGCCGCGCAGGTGATCTATGACACGGCAGACCCCTACACCCGCCGCGTGATGCTGGACCGGGGGCAGCTGGCCGGCGTGGAGCCGGGCGCGCCCGTGATGGACGCATCCGGCGTGCTGGGCCAGGTCACGCGTGTGTTTCCCATGCTCAGCGAAGTCACCCTGCTCATCGACCGTGATCAGGCGATCCCCGTGCTCAACCTGCGCACCGGCGCGCGCAGCGTGGCCTATGGCGACCCCGCGGGGGGCCAGGGCGGCGGCATGGAGCTGCGTTTCACCCCCGCTGCCGCTGATGTCAAGGAGGGTGATCTGCTCACCACCAGCGGCGTGGACGGCCTCTACCCCGCGGGCTTGCCGGTGGCGCGCGTGGTGCGCGTGGAGCGGCGCGCCGACTCCGCCTTTGCGCGCATTTACTGCGCGCCCGTGGCACAGATGGATGGTGCGCGCCATGTGATGGTGCTCAAGCCGGTGGTGGCCGATCTGCCCGAGCGGCCCGAGCCCACGCCCGCTGCGCCCAGGCGCGGAGGCCGCAAATGATCATGCCCAAGGGCCAGCAGCTGCTGCTGCCGGTCAACCCCATCTTCATCGCAGCCAGTCTGGTTGCGGCGCTGGCGCTGAACATGCTGCCCCTGGGCCGCGTGGTCTGGACGCCCGACTGGGTCATGGTGCTGCTGGTGTTCTGGGGCATTCACCAGCCGCAGCGGGTGGGTTTGGGCGTGGCCTTTCTGATGGGCCTGTGCATCGACGTGTACCAGTCCGCTTTGCTGGGCCAGCATGCGCTGGTGTACTGCGCGCTGATGTTCGGCGCCCAATATGCCCACCGGCGCCTGCTGTGGTTCGGCCCGCTGCTGCAGGCGCTGCAGCTGCTGCCGCTTTTTTTTGCGGCCCATGCGCTGGAGCTGGCGCTGCGCGTGCTGATCGACGGCGGCATCCTGCCGGGTTTCGAGGGTCTGGTGGCTCCCCTGCTGGAGGCCGCACTGTGGCCCGTGGCCAGCGGGGTGCTGCTGGCGCCGCAGCGTCGCCCGCCCGATCAGGACAAGAATCGTCCGCTGTGATGTGCGCTGCATGAAGGACCGTCGCGGATGACCGAGCTGCGCAACACCGAGGCCGACACCGGGCGTTTTCGCCTGCGTGTGCTGGTGGTCGGCGTGGTGGTGTTGCTGGCTTTTTTGCTGATCGTTGCGCGTCTGGTGGTGCTGCAGGTGGTGCGCCATGAAGACCTGGCTGACCAGGCGGAGAGCAACCGCACGGCCATCGTGCCCATCGTGCCCAATCGCGGCCTGATTCTGGACCGCAACGGCGTGGTGCTGGCCACTAACTATTCGGCCTACACGCTGGAGATCACGCCCTCGCGCACCATGGATCTGGAGGCAACGATCGACGAGCTGGCCAAGATCGTGGACATCCAGCCGCGCGACCGGCGCCGCTTCAAGCGCCTGCGCGAGGAGTCGCGCAGCTTCGATTCGCTGCCCATCCGCACGCGCCTGTCGGACGAAGAGGTCGCCCGCTTTGCCGCGCAGCGCTATCGCTTTCCGGGGGTGGACATCAAGGCGCGGCTGTTTCGCAACTACCCGCTGGGCGAGGTGGCCAGCCATGCCATCGGCTACATCGGCCGCATCAACCAGCGCGAAAAAGAGCGTATCGAAGATTCAGAAGACGCGGCCAACTACCGCGGCACCGACTACATCGGTAAGCTGGGCGTGGAGCAGAGCTTCGAGGCCACGCTGCACGGCCAGACCGGCTTTGAGCGCATGGAAACCTCGGCCGGCGGCCACGCGGTGCGCCGCCTGGCCAGCCAGCCGGCCACGCCGGGCAACACGGTGATGCTGTCGCTGGACATCAAGCTGCAAAAGCTCATCGAGGACATGTTCGGCGAGCGCCGCGGTGCGCTGGTGGCGCTGGACCCGCGCAATGGCGAGGTGCTGGCGCTGGTATCCAAGCCGACGTTCGACCCCAACCTGTTCGTCGAGGGCATTGACCACGAGAACTGGCAGGCGCTCAACGAGTCCATCGACAAGCCGCTGCTCAACCGCGCGCTGCGCGGCACCTATCCGCCCGGCTCCACCTACAAGCCCTTCATGGCGCTGGCCGCGCTGGAGCTGGGCAAGCGCTCGGCCACCCAGGTGTTCAACGACCCTGGCTATTTCAGCTATGGCGGGCGCACCTTCCGCAGCCACGAGGGCGGCCTGGGCGGCGTGGACATGCACCGCGCCATCCAGTTTTCCAGCAACACCTACTTTTACTCGCTGGCCGTGGAAATGGGGGTGGATGCCATCCACGACTTCATGAAGCCGCTGGGTTTTGGGCAGATCACCGGCATCGACCTGGGTGGCGAGGTGCGCGGCGTGCTGCCCAGCACCGAGTGGAAGCGCAACGCCTACAAGCGCCCCGATGCGCGGCGCTGGTATTCGGGCGAGACGGTGTCGCTGGGCATCGGCCAGGGCTACAACAACTTCACCATGCTGCAGCTGGCACTGGCTCAGGCCACGCTGGCCAACGGCGGCACGCGCTACCGCCCGCACCTGATCAAGGCAGTCAAGGACCAGGTGAGCGGCCAGGTGACCGAGGTGCAGCAGCCGCCTGGCGAGCATCTGGGCTACAACCCCAAGAACGTGGCCATCGTCAACAACGCGCTGATGGCCGTGAACCAGGCGGGCACCGGGCGGCGCGTGTTTGCGGGCGCGCCCTACACCTCGGGCGGCAAGACTGGCACGGCGCAGGCCGTGAGCCTGGGGCAGAACGTGCGCTACAACGCCAAGCTGCTGGAGGAGCACCAGCGCGACCACTCGCTGTTCAGCGCCTTCGCGCCGGTGGAAGACCCCAAAATTGTCGTGGCCGTGATCGTGGAGAACGCGGGTTTTGGTGCCGCAGCGGCCGCGCCCATCGTGCGCCGCGTGTTCGACTACTGGCTGCTGGGCCAGTACCCCAGCGAGCAGGACCTGGCCGCGGTGTCCAAGGGCCAGGCCGGCGTGCCCATCGGCACGCCGCGCCGCGCCGACGATGTGCCGCTGCCGGTGCAGTGAGAGACGGAGAGTGAATTGAGAGGCTACGCGCCGCCGCGTGCCGGCGCGCGCGGTGGCGGCATTTGGCTGACCACCAGGGCGCAGACGATCAACGCCGCGCCGCCCAGGCCGGCCGCGCCCAGCCGCTCGCCAATCAGCAGCCAGGCCGTGGCGGCCGCAAACACCGGCTCCAGCCCAAAAACGATGGCGCTGCGCATGGCGTCCACCCGCTGCTGGCCCCAGGCCTGCAGCGTCACCACCAGCACGCAGGCCACCACCCCCAGATAGACCAGTGCTGCCAGCGCCTGCCCTGGCAGCGCAGCCAGCGCCTGCAGCGACGATTGCACGCCACCGTGGCGCACCAGCAGCAGCACGCTGGCCGCGCCGAACATCACCAGCGCCTGCACCGCCGCCATGCGCGTGGCGCGCAGCGGTTGCGCCGCGGTGCGGCGCGCGCACTCTTCCAGGGTCAGGATGTAGATGGCGTAGAACAGTGTGCTGACCAGCGTCAGCGTGTCGCCCAGGTTCCAGGGCTCGTCTTCATGGAACATCAGCACCATGCCCGCCAGCGCCATGGCGCAGGCCGCCCACAGCGTGGCGCCGTAGCGTCGGCCCAGCACGGCCATGGCCAGCAGCGGCACCACCAGCACGTTCAGCCCTGTGACGAAGGCGTTGCGGTTGCTGCTGGTGCGCGCCAGCCCCTCGATCTGTAGCCAGAACGCGGCAAACAGCAGCGCACCCAGCAGCACGCCCCAGCGCAGCTCCGCGCGCCGCAGCCCGCGCCACAGCGGCGCCAGCACCAGCAGTGCAATCGCAAATCGTGCCCAGATGATTTGCAGCGCGTCCAGGTGGGCGGACATCAGCTTCATCGCAGGGAAGGTGGTGCCCCAGACGGCCACCACCAGCAAAAGGGCCAGCAGGCCCTGGCGTTCAGAACGCATGACAAATCTCGCAAAAAAAACAGGGCAGCCAGAGGTGATGGGCAGCGGTGGAATTGATTTGATGTTTTATGCCTCCAGCCCTTGTGCATCAAGCGCTGGTAGCTATTAAAAAAGAAGTGATCGGGCAGCGGTGTCGCGGCGCCAATCAGTGGCTCATGCGGCCGATGAAGGAGCGGATGCGGTCGTTGGCCGGGCGGGCAAAAAACTCGGCCGGCGGCGCGTCGTGGACGATGCAGCCCTGGTCGAAGAACATCACGCGGTCGGCCACCTCGCGGGCAAAGCCCATTTCGTGCGTGACCACGATCATGGTCATGCCGCCGCGCGCCAGCTCGCGCATCACGTCCAGCACCTCTTGCACCATCTCCGGGTCCAGGGCGCTGGTGGGCTCGTCGAACAGCATCACCTTCGGTGCCATGGCCAGCGCGCGCGCAATGGCCACGCGCTGCTGCTGCCCGCCTGACAGCTGCCAGGGGTACTTGTGCGCATGGTCCTGCATGCCCACGCGCCTGAGCAGCGCCATGGCGCGTTCGTTGGCCTCGCCGCGTGGCATGTGGCGGATGCGCCGCGGCGCCAGCGTCACGTTGTCCAGCACCGTCATGTGGCCGAACAGGTTGAACTGCTGGAACACCATGCCCACCTCGCTGCGCTGCAGCTGCAGCGTGCGCGGGTCGTCGGTGACTTCCACGCCGTCGATGGTGATGCTGCCGCTGTCGTGCGGCTCCAGGCGGTTGATGGCGCGCAGCAGCGTGGACTTGCCCGAGCCCGAGGCGCCGATGATGACCGTCACCTCGCCCGTGCGGAACACGGTGGACACGCCCTTGAGCACCTCGTGGCTGCCAAAGGCCTTGCGCACGTCCTTGCAGACGATGTAGGGGTTGGCGGCTGCGGCGCGGTTCATTTCACACGACCCTCGACGTCAAAGCGGTACTCGATGGCATGCGTGACCTGCGTCACCAGCGTGGTCAGGATCAGGTAGGTGATGGCCACCGTGGTCAGTGTGGCCACGGGCTGGAAGGTGGCCGACTGGATGCGGTTGCCCACGTTGGTCAGTTCCACCACGCCGATGGCGTAGGCCAGCGACGAGTCCTTGAGCAGCGCCACGAAGTTGCTCACCAGCGGCGGCAGCGCAATCTTGAAGGCCTGGGGGAACACCACGTCCAGGAACACCCGCGAACGCGGCAGGCCCAGCGCCCGCGCGGCCTCGGTCTGCCCGCGCGGCACGGCCAGCAGGCCGGCGCGGATGGCCTCGGCGTTGTAGGCGCCCACGTTCAGGCCCAGCGCCACCACGGCGGCGGCAAAGTCGGGCAGGTTCAGGCCCGGCACCAGCACGGGCAGCGCGAAATAGACAAACAGAATCTGCACCAGCAGCGGCGTGCCGCGGATCGCCCAGATATAAAAGCTGGCCACCCAGCGCAGCCAGGCCAGGCGCGATGTGCGCGCCAGCGCCGCGGCCGTGCCCAGCAGCAGGCCTGCGGCGCCGCTGACCAGCGTCAGCGACAGCGTGGTGAGCGCGCCTTCGGAAAACAGCGCTGCATTGGAGCCGATGGGCTCCGGAAAAAACGACAGAAACTGGCCCAGCACGGCGAGGACCAGCGCCATCACCACCAAAGCCGCCACCAGCGTGGCATTGCTGCGCTGGGTGCGGCTCCAGTGGTTAGGCCAAAGAACGAGAAGCATGGCAGGAGCGGGCCGGGCGCATGGCAGCCGGCCGGTAGGGTGGTGGGGTTACTTGCAGGTCACGTCTTCTTGGAAGTACTTCTTGGAGATCGCGCCCACGGTGCCGTCGGCGATCGCTTCCTTCAGTGCCTTGTTCCAGGCGTCGGCCAGGCCCTGGTTGCCCTTGGCGACGGCAGCGGCCACCTGCTCCACGAACAGCATGTCGCCCGTGCGAAAGCCCGCCTTGGGTGCCTTGGCCAGCATTTCCTTGGCCACGAATCGGTCTGTCACCCAGGCGTCCACGCGGCTGGAGGCCAGGGCGTTGCGCGCCGCTTCGTCAGTGGGGAAGTTCTTCACGTCCTTCACGCCGGGCACCTTCTTCACGGCTTCCAGATAGGTGGTGCCGGTTTGCACGGCCACCACCTTGCCAGCCAGGTCGGCGGCCTTGGCCACCTCGGGCTTCATCGACACGATGATGCCGCCCGAGCAGTAGTGCGGCAGGGTGAAGGTCACGGCCCTGGAGCGGTCTTCGGTGATGGCGTGCGAGGCGATCACCAGGTCCCAGCGGTCCTGGGCCAGGCCGGTCAGCAGCGCATCAAAGCCGACGGTCTTCCACTCGAACTTGAGCCCCATCTTCTTGACCACGGCCTCGGCCACTTCGATTTCGTAGCCCGTGAGTTGCTTGCCCTTGAAGAAGTTGAAGGGCGCGTACTGCCCTTCCGAGCCGAGGAGGATGGTGCCGCTTTTCTGGATGTCGGCCAGCGGGCGCGCTTGCACGGCAACGCCAGCGCACAGCGCCGTGGCGATGGCCAGGGTTTTGAACATGTTCATGGACAGTTCCTGCTTGCTTCGGGGACAAAAAAACCGGCCTTGTGCAGTGCAAGCCGGGAACCAGTGCCTGAGTACCCCAGCCCTTTGCGGGGTGGTGTCACAAGGCGGACACATTGTATGCAACAGCGCCCCGGGCGTCGCGCGCCGCCCGCAAACGGGAATGGGGCGGTGCGCTCAGACGCGCATCAGCGTGGACTTGCCAAACAGGCTTTCCAGCAGGTCCACGGCCAGCTCCGCCGTCTGGTTGCGGACGTCCAGCGCCGGGTTCAGCTCCATCACATCTGCCGACGCCAGCGCTCCGCAGTCGGCCAGCATCTCCATGCACAACTGGGTTTCGCGGTAAGTGGGGCCGCCGCGCACCGGCGTGCCCACGCCGGGCGCGACGGCCGGGTCCAGGCCGTCCAGGTCGAAGCTCAGGTGTAAATGGGTGCGCTCGTCCACATCGGCCAGCGCCGCCTGCATCACGGCGCGCATGCCCCGCTCGTCGATGGTGCGCATGTCGTACACCTCGATGCCCAGCGCGTTGACAAAGCGCTTTTCCACCGCGTCCACGCTGCGCACGCCGATCAGCGTGATCTGGTCCGGCCGCAGCGCCGGTGCGGTGCCCGCCAGCTGAGTCAGCTGCGCCGGCCCGTGGCCCAGCAGGCAGGCCACCGGCATGCCGTGCAGGTTGCCGCTGGGTGACGACTCGGGCGTGTTGGCATCGGCATGGGCGTCAAACCACAGCACCTTCAGGCGCCGCCCGCGCGCGCGGCAGTGCTGCGCCACGGCGCTGATGGAGCCCATCGCCAGGCAGTGGTCGCCCCCCATCAGCAGCGGCAGCCGCCCGGCGTCCAGCGCGGCCAGCGTGGCGGCAAAAACAGACTGGTTCCAGGCCGTCACCTCGGCCAGGTGGCGAAAGCCGCCGCAGGGCGCGGCCTGCGGGTTGCCCGGGCCGCTGAGGTTGCCCGCGTCGTGCACCTCGAAGCCCTGGCCCTGCAGCGCGGCGGCAATGCCCGCGATGCGCAGGGCGTCGGGCCCCATGCTGGCGCCGCGCACGCTGGCGCCCACGTCGGTGGGGGCGCCGATCAGGGTCAATGAGGGCATGGGGTACTCCTTGGGTTTAGCGCACAAAGGCGTCGTAGCCAGTCTTGAGGATCAGCATGCCCACCACCAGGATGAAGATGCCGCGCACAAAACCCGCGCCATGCTTGAGCGCCAGGTGCGCGCCCAGCACGCTGCCCACCACGTTGGCCACGGCCAGCGGCAGCGCAAAATGCCACCACACATGGCCTTTGGCCGTGAACAGAATCAGCGCCGCCACGTTGGTGGCCAGGTTCAGCAGCTTGGCCGACACCGAGGCGTTCAGAAAGTCGTAGCCCAGCACGCGCACGAACAGAAAAACAAAAAAACTGCCCGTGCCGGGGCCAAAGAACCCGTCGTAAAACCCGATGCCCAGCCCGATCAGGCAGGCCGCCTGGGTTTCGCGCACAGGCGACAGGTGCGGCGCGTGGTGGCGCCCCAGGTCCTTGCGCGCCAGGGTGTAGATCAGCAGCGCCACCAGCACCAGTGGCAGCAGCTTGCGCAAAAAATCGCCCGAAATCAGCGTGACCACCCAGGCGCCGGCAAAAGCTCCGGCAAAGCCTGCCAGCGCCGCCGGCAGCATGGCCGGCCAGCGCACCTGCACGCGGCGGCTGTATTGCCAGGTGGCCATGGCCGTGCCCCAGATGGAAGCACTTTTGTTGGTGCCCATCAGCGTGGCGGGCGGGGCGGCGGGAAACGTGGCAAACAGGGCGGGCAGCAAAATCAGCCCGCCGCCGCCGACGATGGCGTCCACAAAACCGGCCAGCAGCGAGGCCAGCGAGACGATGATCCATTCCATGCCGGCGATTGTCGCACCCTGGTTGCTATCCAATAAATAGCTGCTCAGGCTGGTTGGATGGGCGATGGAGTCATGTTTTGCGCACAACCAATAAAAAAGGCACCCGGGTTGCGGGTGCCTTGGGAAAAGGGCATCTCGATGCGGACGCCTGGTTGGTGTTTGCTGTTCTTGAATTAGGGTTGTCTCCCCGGTCCCCTCGTTTGGCGTGCCGGGGCGCGCTTCGAGTGGGTGCACTGTAATGGCGCGCACCACGCAGGTGCATCGGTGCTTTCCCGAACCTGTCGCACTCGCTGAACTTGCAGCCGCAGCAGATCAGGCCCCGGCGCGGCTTTCGGCGCGGATCCACTGAGCGGCCATCTCGGCCATCATCAGCGTGGGCGAGTTGGTGTTGCCGCTGGTGATGGTGGGCATGGCGCCCGCATCCACCACGCGCAGGCCTGCCACCACGCCGCCGCGGCCGTCGCGCACGCGCAGGCGTGCGTCCAGCACGGCCTGCGGATCGTCCAGGCGGCCCATGCGGGTGGTGCCCACGGGGTGGAAGATGGTGGTGGCGATGTCGCCGGCCAGCCGGGCCAGGTCTTCGTCGCTCTGGTACTGCGGGCCGGGCTTGTATTCCTCGGGGCGGTAGGGCGCCAGCGCCGGCTGCGCCACGATGCGGCGCGTGACGCGCAGGCTGTCGGCGGCCACCTGGCGGTCTTCGGGCGTGGACAGGTAGTTGGGCGCAATGGCCGGCGCGGCGCTGAAGTCGGCGCTTTGTATCTGCACCGTGCCGCGGCTGGTGGGGTTGAGGTTGCACACGCTCGCCGTAAAGGCGGGGAAGCGGTGCAGCGGCTCGCCGAAGGCCTCCAGCGACAGCGGCTGAACGTGGTACTGGATGTTGGGGTGCGGCAGGCCGGGCTGGCTGCGCGTGAAGGCGCCCAGCTGCGAGGGCGCCATGCTCATGGGGCCGCTGCGCTTGAACAGGTATTCCAGACCGATTCTTGCCTTGCCCAGCGGGCTTGCGGCCAGCGTGTTGAGCGTGGGCACGCCCTGCACCTTGTACACGGCGCGGATCTGCAGGTGGTCCTGCAAATTGGCGCCCATGCCGGGCAGGTCGGCCAGCACCTCAATGCCGTGGCCGCGCAGCAGCGCACCGGGGCCGATGCCCGACAGCTGCAGCAGCTGCGGCGAGTTGACGGCGCCCGCGCTCACAATCACCTCCTGCTGCGCGTGGGCCGTGACCATCTCCTCGCCCGTCCATACCTGCACGCCGGTGCAGCGCAGGCCGCCGCCCTGCTGGCGTTGCAGCACCAGGCGCGAGGCCTGGGCGGCGGTCCACATCTCGAAGTTGGGCCGCCCGTAACAGGTGGGGCGCAAAAAGGCCTTGGCCGTGTTCCAGCGCCAGCCGGCCTTCTGGTTGACCTCGAAATAGCCCACGCCCTCGTTGGTGCCGCCGTTGAAGTCGTCGGTGGCGGCAATGCCCGCCTGCTGCGCGGCCTGGGCGAAGGCGTCCAGGATGTCCCAGCGCAGGCGCTGGCGTTCCACGCGCCATTCGCCGCTGCCGCCGGTGGACTTGCTGCCGTGCAGGCGCTTGAAGTGCTCATTGACGCCGTCGGGCTGGTCCAGCCGCCAGTGATCCTCGTGGCGCCGAAACGCCTGCAGCACGCTGTCCCAGCGCCAGGCGTCGTCGCCGGTGACATCGGCCCAGTGCTCGTAGTCGCGCGCCTGGCCGCGAATGTAGATCATGCCGTTGATGCTGCTGCACCCGCCCAGCACCTTGCCGCGCGGGTAGCGCAGGCTGCGGCCGTTCAGGCCGGGGTCGGGCGCGGTGTGGTAGAGCCAGTCGGTGCGCGGGTTGCCGATGCAGTACAGGTAGCCCACGGGAATGTGGATCCAGTGGTAGTCGTCCTTGCGGCCGGCTTCTACCAGCAGCACGCGGTTGGCGGGGTCTGCGCTCAGGCGGTTGGCCAGCAGGGCGCCGGCCGTGCCGCCGCCGATGATGATGTAGTCGAAGGTGGTGTCGCTCATGGAGGCACGGCGCGCGTCAAAAGTCGAAAAATGGCAGGTCAAAAAAAGCGCCGCTCGTCCTTGGCGGGGGATGCGCGGCGTTGCGGTTCATTGTGGCGACGGGCGTGCCGATGTCGAGAGGGAAACCCCTTTGCACTATGATAAAAATAGCTGCTAGCGCACGGTGTATATGGTCTAGAGGCTGATTTCAATGCAAAAAAGCGCGGTGTTTATTTTTGCCACCAATTTGTGAAATGATGCCGCTGCGCCACAGCGCACCCTGGTGCGCCTGGGCTGTACGCCTTGTCTTGCCCTTCTTTTTTGACTGCCATGCCCGTCTTCACCCCGCCTTCGGTTCAGCAGGACGAAGCCCCCGCGCCCCGCGCCCTGCTGCAGGGGGACTGGGTGGCTGCGGCCTTCGCCAGCCGCAGCGACTGGCGGCGCATGGCCAGGCAACTGGCGGCCTGCGGGCCGGGTCACGCCTGGAGCCTGCAGGGCGTGCAGCGCCTGGACCATGTGGGCGCGCAGCTGCTGTGGAACCACTGGGGCCGCGCCTGGCCCGCGCAGCTGGAGCTGAGCGACGCGCAGCGCGACATGCTGGAGCGCGTGGCGCGTTACAGCATGCCCTGCGAGCCCCCTGCGCCCTGGCGTCTGGGCGATCAGGTGGACCGCCTGGGTGTGCTGGTGCTCCACGCGATGGGCCACCTGGGCCATCTGGTGGAACTGGTGGGGCAGTTGCTGCTGGACGTGCTGCGGCTGCTGCGCAACCCGGCGCGCGGGCCGTGGCGCGATATCTCGGGCCACCTGTACCGCATGGGCGCCACGGCGCTGCCCATCACGGCGCTGGTGGGTTTTCTGATCGGCGTGGTGCTGGCTTACCTGATGAGCCTGCAGCTGCGCCAGTTCGGGGCCGAGGCCTACATCGTCAACATCCTGGGCATTTCGCTGATCCGCGAGCTGGGGCCGATGCTGGCCGCCATTTTGGTGGCGGGGCGCTCGGGCTCGGCCATCACGGCGCAGATCGGCGTGATGCGCGTCAACGAAGAGCTGGATGCCATGCGCGTCATGGGCATACCGCACGGCTTTCGCCTGGTGATGCCGCGCGCGCTGGCGCTGGCGGTGGCCATGCCGCTGGTGGCGCTGTGGACCACGCTGGCTGCGCTGGCCGGCGGCATGCTGGCGGCGGACCTGACCATGGGCATCTCATCCGCCTACTTTGCGCAGGCGCTGCCCGCGGCGGTGAAGGCGTCCAACCTGTGGCTGGCCATGGCCAAGTCAGTGGTGTTCGGGGTGTTCATTGCGCTCATCGGCTGCCACTGGGGCCTGCGCGTCAAGCCCAACACGCAGAGCCTGGGCGAGGGTACGACGGCCTCGGTGGTCAGCGCCATCACCATGGTCATCATCGTGGACGCGCTGTTCGCAGTGGCGTTCAAGAACGTGGGTTTCTAGCCATGCCCGTCACGCAGCCCGCTACCACCGCCACCAACGCCGCTGCAGCCGCTGATGCGCCCGTGGTGGATATCCAGGGTCTTGCCACCGTCTTTGGCAAGGGCACCTCGGCTTTCGCAGTGCACAGGGATTTGCAGCTCACCGTGCGCCGCGGTGAGATTTTGTCGCTGGTGGGCGGCTCGGGCACGGGCAAGACGGTGCTGCTGCGCCACATCCTGGGGCTGACGCAGCCCACCCGCGGCAGCGTGACGGTGCTGGGCCGCCCGGCGGCCGACCTGGGCGGCGAGGGCGCCAGCAGCCGCGTGGGCATGCTGTTTCAGCACGGGGCGCTGTTTTCGGCGTTCAACGTGCTCGACAACATCGGCTTTGCGCTGCGCGAGCTGGGCACGCTGCCAGGCGCACTGGTCAACGACGCCGCCATGGTCAAGCTGCGCCTGGTGGGCCTCAAGCCCGAGCACGCCACGCGCATGCCTTCCGACCTGTCGGGGGGCATGGTCAAGCGCGCGGCGCTGGCGCGTGCGCTCATCATGGACCCGCCGCTGCTCTTGCTCGACGAGCCCACGGCGGGGCTGGACCCCAGCAGCTCCGACGCGTTCTGCAGCCTGCTGCGCGAGCTGCACGCCGCGCTGGGCCTCACCGTCATCATGGTCACGCACGACCTGGACACGCTGTTCGACCTGTCCACCCGCGTGGCCGTGCTGGCCGACCAGCGCGTCATCACCAGCGGCACGCCGCACGAGGTGGCGCACTTCGACCACCCGTTCATCCACCATTTTTTTCTCGGGGAGCGCGGCCGCCGCGCCATGGCGCAGGCACCCGCCGCCGCATCCCCGTCCCAGGAGGCCTGATGGAAAACAAGTCCCACGCACTGGCTGCGGGCATCTTCGTGATCATCGTGTCGGCGCTGCTGGCCGGCCTGGGGCTGTGGCTCACGCGCGACCAGACCGCCTACCGGCTCTACGAGCTGTCCAGCAAGGACAGCGTCAGCGGCCTGCAACCCCAGGCGGTGGTGCGCTACAAGGGCGTGGCCGTGGGCAAGGTCGCGTCCATCGGTTTTGACCCGCAGGTGACGGGCAATGTGCTGATCCGCGTCGCCGTCAACACCGACGCGCCCGTCAGCCCCACCACTTTTGCCACGCTGGGCTACCAGGGCGTCACCGGACTGGCGCACATACAGCTGGACGACGCCCAATCGCCCCTGCCCGCGCTCGCGCCGGGCGCCAGCGGCCTGCCGCGCCTGCCGCTGCACAGCTCGTCCATCAGCCAGATCGCCGAGCAGGGGCCGCTCATCCTGGCCCAGGTGCAAGAGGCCACGCAGCGCATCAACACCCTGCTGGGCGACGAGAACCAGCAGCAATTCGGCGCCGCCCTGCGGCAGCTGGGCCAGGCGGCGGGCAGCATCGACCAGCTGGCGCGGCGCCTGGACGCCACCGTGACCACCCGGCTGGACCCCGCGCTGACCGGCGTGCCGGCGCTCACGCAAGAGGCGCAGCAAACGCTGGCCGCCCTGCGCCAGGCCGGCGCCAGCGCCGCAGGCGCGGCCGACGAGGTGCGCCAGGCCATGCACACGCTCAATGCCGAAGACGGCCCGATCGCCGACATCGCAGCGGGTGCCAAGTCGCTGGCGGTGGTGGCCGATCGCTTCGGGCGCGTCACGCTGCCGCGCCTGAACGAAGCCGCCAACGAGACCGCCCGCACCGCCCGGCGCCTGGGCCGCACCGCCGCGGGCATCAACGACAACCCGCAGGCGCTGATCTACGGCCCCGGCCGCGCCGCCGCCGGGCCGGGTGAGCCCGGCTTTGCCGCGCCGACGGCATCGCCAGTCCAGCCCTGATCAGTCCCAGCGCCTGCCTCGTCAAGCACGGATGTGCCCCCGGAGTTCTGCATGAAAACTATCAAAAACATAGCTGCCAGCGTTTGTAATACAAGGGTTACAACCACTTTTGGCTTGATTGCTGCTGCCTTGGCCGTGGCGGGCTGCTCGGCACTGCCTGCGCCGCCCCCGCGCGCCGACGTGTACGACTTCGGCCCCGGCACCATGCCGGCCGCTGCCGCCATCGCAAACGCCCCAGCCACGCAGGCCGCGGCGCTGCCCCCCCTGGCGCTGGCCGACGTGGGCACCACCGGCCTGCCCGAGGGCAGCTCTGCCCTGTTGTACCGCCTGGCCTACGCCAACGCGCAGCAGCTGCGCACCTACGGCCAGGCGCGCTGGAGCCAGCCGCCCGCGGCCCTGCTGCAGCAGGCGCTGCGCGAGCGCCTGGGCCAGCGCCGTGTGGTGCTGTCGGGCGACGATGGCCTGGCCCTGCAACTGGGCCAGGGCCGCCTGCCCGGTGTGCTGCGCGTGCAGCTGGAGGAGTTCAGCCAGGTGTTCAGCGCGCCCGACACCAGCACCGGCCTGGTGCGCGTGCGCGCCGTGCTGGGCGACGCCGGCGCCGCGGGCGAGACCCTGGTCGCACAGCGCGTGTTCAGCGCCCAACGCCCGGCCGCCACGCCCGACGCCGCGGGCGGCGCGCAGGCCCTGGCCGCAGCCGCCGCGCAGGTCGCTGACGAACTGGCCCAGTGGGTGCAGCAACAGGGGCGTTAAGCCTTTCGTGCTGTGGCGCCAGCCCGTCCGAGGCTGTGCTGACCTGCGTCAAAACCGGACGGGGCCAAACTTCCTAAGCTCGCGCGGGCTTGACACCCGCATCCCGCATGAACGCAAGGAGCCCCGCAATGCCTGCACTGCAATGGTCCGATGAACTGCTGCTCGATCTGCCGCAGATGGACAACACCCACCAGGAGTTTGTGGCGCTGCTGCAAGCCGTGGACAGCGCCGATGACGCGCAGCTGATAGCCGCCTGGCAGACGCTGGTGGATCACACCGACGCCCACTTTGGACAGGAAGACCGCTGGATGCAGGCCACGCGCTTTGCCGCGGGCAACTGCCACAGCATGCAGCACAAGGTGGTGCTGCAAATCATGCGCGAGGGTGCCGACCGCGCCCGCAAGGGCGAGCTGCAGGTGCTGCGCGACATGGCCGCCGAGCTGACCGTGTGGTTCCCCCAGCACACCGACGCCATGGACGCCGCCCTGGCCCAGCACCTGCGCCGCGTGGGCTTTGACCCCGCCACCGGCACCATGCGGGCGCCCCAGGCGCTGCCCGCAGACTTGATCTACGGCTGCGGCGGGGCCTGCTCGACGGGCGATGACGAGGTGCCCGCGCCTGCCGCCGTGGTTTGAGGGTTTAGATAAAAAAAGCCTCCAGCGCTTGTCTCATAAGCGCTGAAAGCTATTTGTTTGATAGCAATTCGGTAGATCCATCGGGGCCCGCGGGAGGCTGCGCTGTACCGCCCGCTGCGCCCGCGTTGGCGCATCTGGAACAGCTCGCGGTGAAAGCGCCCGCGCAAGGCGCGGCGTGCCCGGGTTTGAGCCAGGTCGAAAAGGCCCGGGAAGGCGCCCACGCATCGGGGCGGCGCGCTTGCCAATCAGACGCGCTTGCGCGCAAAGGCACGTGCGGCGCAGCTCAGCGCGTTGCCAGGATGGGAAACAGCTTGCTCAGCCCGTCGGCCATCACTTCGACGGCCAGGGCGGCCAGGATCAGGCCCATCAGCCGCGTCATCACGTTGATGCCCGTCTTGCCCAGCGCGCGCTCGATGGGCTCGGCCAGCGCAAAGCACAGCGCCGTGGCCGCGCCCACCACCACGCCGTAGCCCACCAGCGACAGGTGCTGCCAGACCGACTGTGCGCGGTCGGCATAGATCACCACGGTGGACATGGCCGCCGGCCCGGTCAGCAGCGGAATGGTCAGCGGCACCACGGCAATGCTGCTGCCCGCGGCCGCTTTCTCGGCGCCTTCTTCCAGTTCGTGGGTGTGGGGCTTGGCCTCGGCCGGCTGGGCGTTCAGCATGTTCATGGCGCTGATCAGCAGCAGCATGCCGCCGCCCACCTGAAAGCTTTGCAGCGAGATGTTGAAAAAATCCAGCACTTGCAGGCCGATGAGCGCGCAGGCCGCAATCACGCAGAACGTGCTGAACGCCGCCACCTGCACCGTGCGCCGGCGCTGCGCGGCGCTGAAGCCGTTGGTGTAATGAATGAAAAACGGCACGATGGCCAGCGGGTTCACGATGGCCAGCAGCGTGATGAGCGGCTTCAGGTCCATGAACGGCTCCCCGCCTTGCTTGTGGCCGTGGCCGCGCCAGGGCGCCGGCCGCCTTCGGGGGTGGGTAGAACAATCTTCGCCATGAACGCTTGACTCCTGCAAGAATGGCGCATTGGAACAGGTTTGCGCCCACTGGGGGCGCCGCTTTCCGGTCCAGGCCGGCGGGAGATCACAGCATGGGACAGTGGGTTGATCTGACATCCAGCGACGGCTTCGAGCTGCCCGCCTGGGTGGCGCGCACCGATGGCGCGCCCCGCGGTGCGGTGGTCGTGCTGCAGGAGATTTTTGGCGTCAACGCCCATATCCGGGCGATCGCCGACCGGTTTGCCGCGCGCGGCTACCTGGCGGTGGCGCCGTCCACCTTTGCACGCGTGCAAAAGGAGGTGGATCTGGGCTACAGCGCGGGCGACATGCAGACCGGCATGGCGCTCAAGGCTGCTGTGGAGGGGTTGCCCGCGCCCGGCGTGCTGTCCGACATCCAGGCCGCCGTGGACTACGCCGTGCGCCACAGCGGCTGCAAGGTGGGCGTGCTCGGCTTTTGCTGGGGCGGCCTGCTGGCCTGGCGCGCCGCCTGCCTGCTGGACGGGCTGTCCGCCGCCATCTGCTACTACGGCGGTGGCATGACCACTCCTGCCGAGATGGCCCGTCAGCCGCGCGTGCCGGTGCTGGCGCATTTTGGCCAGCGCGACCACTGGATCGCCCTGGATGGCGTGCAGGCCTTTGCGCGCGCGCACCCCACGGCGCAGGTGCATGTGTACGACGCGGATCACGGCTTCAACTGCGACCAGCGCGCCAGCTACGACGAAGCCGCCGCCCGCACCGCCCGCGAGCGTTCACTGGCTTTTCTGGCGCAGCATGTGGGTTGATTTGCGGTCAAATTGACCGTGAATCCATGTTCTGCTTGCGCAAGAAGCTATTTATTTAATAGCAAAAATCACCCGCGCCCGGTGCGCGCCAGGTAGCGCTTGCGCCAGAAGAACAGCGTCAGGCTCACGGCGGTGACGGTCATGGTGCCCACGGCCCACCAGAAACCGCCCTGGGTGTGCACCAGGGGCAGAAACTCGAAGTTCATGCCGAAGATGCCGGCGATCAGGTTCAGCGGCAAAAACACGGCGGTGAGCGCGGTGAGCGTGCGCATGATGTCGTTGGTGCGATGGCTTTGCACCGAAAAATGCATCTGCACGCTGGCTTCGGTGCTTTGCTCCAGCCGGCGCACGTGGTGCGCCACGCGCTCGATGTGCTCCAGCACGTCGCGGCTGCGCACCTTGAGCAGGTCCAGCTCGCGCAGGGCCGCGGGGGTGTCGGCGGGCGGCGCCCAGGTCTCCAGCATGGCGCACCAGGCCTGCAGGGCGGCGCGCTGGTCTTCGCAGATTTCGTCCAGCTGGTGCAGGGTGCGGCGGGCGTGCAGCAGCGCGTTCCAGTTGATGAAGCGCGTGCGGGGCTTGAGCAGCTCGCTCTGCCAGTGATCCAGCTGGCGCGACAGCTCGCGGCGCAGGTCCAGGTAGTTGTCCACGATCTGGTTGACCATGCGCAGCATCAGGTCGGCCGGGCTGGCGGGCTGACGGGTGCCTACCGAGTGGCTGTTGCGCGGCTCGGCTGCCGCGGCATCTGCCGATGGCGGCGCGGGTTCTGCAGGCTTTGCAGGGGCCGCCGGCGGGTCCATGAGGCGCGCCGCGTAGGCGTCGCGCACCGCGCAGTCGTCTGGGTGCACCGACAGCAGCAGCTGGTCGAACACCACAAAACCCACCGGGCTGGTGTCGATGCGCCGCAGCACCGGCGGGCCGCCGCGCGGCGCGGCCGGGGTGATCGGTGCCGCAGCGGGGGCCTGCGAGGTGCCCAGGCGGCGCACCACCAGCATGTCGTACTGCGAGGTGTAGTCGTAGTGCGAGGGCAGCTGCGCATTGAGCAGGTCGGCAGCGTGCAGATCCACCAGATGCTGGCCGGTGAGCGCCTGCAGCACGGCCTGCAGCTGCGCCAGTTCGGCGCCGAAGGCGGTGCGCGTGCAGGCAACCCAGTAAAAACCCCGCGCCGGCGGCTGCGCGGGCAGCGCGGGCAGCTCTTGCGCGCGGGCGCCGGGCTGCAGGTGAAAGACGCGGATGGGCTGCGCGTTTTGGGTCAAATCTGCCTCTGGCCCTTGCATATCAAGCGCTAACAGCTCTTATTTTGTGAGCAACCGGGCAGCATCCAGCGCGAAGTAGGTCAGCACGCCGTCGGCGCCCGCGCGCTTGAAGGCCAGCAGTGATTCCATCATTACCTTGTCGTGATCCAGCCAGCCGTTGGCGGCGGCAGCCTTGAGCATGGCGTATTCGCCGCTGACCTGGTAGGCGAAGGTGGGCACGCGGAATTCGTCCTTCACGCGGCGCACCACGTCCAGGTAGGGCATGCCGGGCTTGACCATGACCATGTCGGCGCCTTCGGCCAGGTCCAGCGCCACCTCGCGCAGCGCCTCGTCGGTGTTGGCCGGGTCCATCTGGTAAACGTTCTTGTTGCTGCGCCCCAGGTTGGCGGCCGAGCCCACCGCGTCGCGAAACGGCCCGTAGAAGGCGCTGGCGTACTTGGCGCTGTAGGCCATGATGCGCGTGTGGATGTGGCCATGGGCCTCCAGCGCGTCGCGGATGGCGCCGATGCGCCCGTCCATCATGTCGCTGGGCGCGACCATGTCCACGCCAGCCTGGGCATGGGTGAGGGCCTGGCCCACCAGCAGCTCCACGGTTTCGTCGTTGAGGATGTAGCCGGTGTCGTCCAGCAGCCCGTCCTGGCCGTGGCTGGTGTAGGGGTCCAGGGCCACGTCGGTCATCACGCCCAGGTCTGGGAATTCTTTCTTGAGGGTTTGCACCACGCGCGGGATCAGGCCGTCGGGGTTCAGCGCCTCCTTGCCGTCGGGCGTCTTGAGCGCGCCGTCGATGGAGGGAAACAGCGCCATCACCGGAATGCCCAGGCGCACGCATTCCTCGGCCACCGGCAGCAGCAGATCCAGGCTCAGACGCTCCACGCCGGGCATGGAGGCCACGGGCACGCGCAGGTTGGCGCCCTCGTGCACGAACACCGGGTAGATGAAGTCGTGCGGCGTGAGAACGGTCTCGCGCACCAGATTGCGGGTGAACGCGTCGCGGCGCAGGCGGCGCGGACGGTTGGCGGGAAATGGAGTGGGGCTGGATAGATGCATGGCCCAAATTGTGCGACACATCGACGCGGGCCAGCCTTGCGCGGGCACGGCGGCCCGCAGCCGTTTTGCCTGGCGGCTGCGTGCAGCCTGCGGGCGCGCGCAGCCCCGGCAGCGCTTGCCCACTACACTGCGCCCATGCTCTGGGTCAAAGCCTTTCACATCGTCTTCGTCGCCAGCTGGTTTGCTGGACTTTTCTACCTGCCGCGCATCTTCGTCAACCTGGCGATGGTGGCGCCGGGCTCGGTGGCCGAGCGCGAGCGCCTGCTGCTGATGGCGCGCAAGCTGCTGCGCTTCACCACGCTGTTGTCCGTGCCCGCAATCGTGCTGGGGCTGTGGCTGTGGCTGGGCTATGGCATCGGCCTCACAGGGCCGGGCAATGGCTGGATGCACGCCAAGCTGACCGTGGTGCTGCTGGTGGTGGGCTATCACCATGCCTGCGCCGTGCTGCTGCGCCGCCTGGCAGCCAATAGCGACCAGCACAGCCACCGCTGGTTCCGCTGGTTCAACGAGGTGCCGGTGCTGCTGCTGCTGGTGGCCGTGGTGCTGGTGGTGGTCAAGCCGTTCTGACGGCGCCGCGTGCGGCATGCACAAGACATCGGCCTGGCCCTTGGCGCTCACCTATACGGCGCTGATTGTTTTTGCCAGCCTGTTTCCGTTCGAGGGCTGGCGCGGGCAAGGGATTGCGCCATGGGTGTTTCTGTCGGCACCCATTCCGCCGCCTTACTGGTCTCGATTTGACGTCGGCGTGAACCTGGTGGGCTATGCACCGCTGGGTTTTTTGCTGGCCCTGGCGGGGTTGCGCTCGGGCTGGCCGCGCGCAGCCGCGCTGATGACGCTGCTGGCCACGCTGGCGGGGACGCTGCTGTCGCTGTGCATGGAGTACCTGCAGATTTTTCTGCCGGGGCGGGTGCCGTCCAACATGGACTTGCTGCTGAACGCCGCGGGTACCCTGCTGGGCGCGCTGGCGGCTGCGCTGCTGGAGCGCTGGGGCGCGGTCGCGCACTGGAGCCGGTTTCGCGAGCGCTGGTTCGAGCCCCAGGCCCGTGGTGCGTTGGTGCTGCTGGCGCTGTGGCCCTGGGCACTGCTGTTTCCTGCGGCGCTGCCCTTCGGGCTGGGGCAGGTATGGGAGCGGCTGGAGGCGGCACTCGTCGAATTGCTGCAGGACACGCCTTTCCTGCAGTGGCTGCCGGTGCGCGACGCACCTTTGGTGCCGCTGTCGCCCGGCGCCGAGGTCATGGCCGTGGCGCTGGGACTGCTGATCCCCTGTCTGCTGGCTTATTGCGTGATGCGGCACGCCGGGCGGCGCGTGGCGTTTGCGCTGGCGCTGGCGGGCGTGGGCGTGGTGGCGACTGCGCTGTCGGCCCTGCTGAGCTACGGCCCGGCGCACGCCTGGGACTGGCTCACGCTGCCAACCCGCATGGGCATCCTGGTTGGCCTGGCGGTGGCGCTGACGCTGGTGGCCGTGCCGCGGCGCGTTTGCGCAGCGCTGTTGCTGCTGGTGCTCATGCTGCATCTGAACCTGCTCAACCAGGCGCCCACCAGCGCCTATTTTGCGCAGACGCTGCAGGCGTGGGAGCAGGGGCGCTTCATCCGTTTTTACGGTCTGGGGCAGTGGCTGGGCTGGCTCTGGCCCTACGCGGCAATCGTGTATGTGGTGCTGCGGGTGTCCCGGCGCGATGGCGACTCCTAGAATCCTGCCATGAGCGACACCAACTCCCACTACTACCAGCGCCACATCTTCTTTTGCCTGAACGAGCGCACGAACGGCGAAAACTGCTGCGCCCACCACGGCGCCCAGCAGGCTTTTGACCGCTGCAAGATGCTGGTCAAGCAGCAGGGCCTGATGGGCCCCGGCAAGGTGCGCGTGAACAAGGCCGGTTGCCTGGACCGCTGCGCGGGCGGCCCCATCGCCGTGGTCTATCCCGAGGGCACCTGGTACACCTACGTGGACGAGAGCGACATCGACGAGATCGTGGAGTCGCACCTCAAGAACGGCGTGGTGGTCGAGCGCCTGCTCACGCCGCCGGAACTTGGACGCTGATTTGCGCTCTCTATCCTGCTTGTAGTGTTTTTGGGCTGCAGCGCAGATAAACCAAGCGCGAGCAGCTATTGATTGGATAGCAACGTGACTCCCAGGACCGAACGCCTGACGCTCTCGGGCGCAGTAGGCGCCATCGAGGCCGCCCGCGATGCAGCTGCCGGCGCCGCCGCGCCGCGTGGCGTGGCGGTGATCGCCCATCCCCACCCGCTGTTTGGCGGCACCATGGACAACAAAGTGGTGCAAACCCTGGCGCGCGCCTTCGTGGCGTGCGGCTGGACGGCTGTGCGCTTCAACTTCCGCGGCGTTGGCGGGACGGCCGGCACGCACGACGAAGGGCGCGGCGAACTCGACGACATGCTCGCCGTGGTGCAACAGGTGGCGCCGGGCGGCCCGAACGCCATGCCCATCGCCCTGGCGGGTTTTTCCTTTGGCGCTTTCGTCGCCAGCCATGCGCTGGCGCGCCTGTGGGGTGAGCGGCAGGTGGATCAGGTGGTGCTGGTGGGTACGGCGGCCAGCCGTTTCACGGTGGCGCCGGTGCCGCCCGAGGCGCACCTGCGCACCCTGGTCGTGCATGGCGAGCACGACGACACCGTGCCCCTGTCCGCCGTGATGGACTGGGCGCGGCCTCAGACACTGCCGGTTACGGTTGTGCCCGCGGGCGGGCATTTCTTTCACGGACAATTGCCGCTGCTCAAAGGCTTGGTCATGCGCCACCTGCAGTCCGCGACCTGACGGCGCGGTGCCAGGCCTGTCTTCCCGGCCTTCGCGGCCGGTTGTCTTTTGATTTCTTCTTTTTTGAGCCCCAATACCCACCATGAAGCCTTTGCTGTCCTCCCTTCGAGCCCTTGCCTGCGCCGCCCTGATGGCCCCTGCCATCCTCTGGGCGCAGATGCCGCAGCCCCCCGAGATCGCCGCCCGCAACTACCTGCTGGTGGATGTGACGGCGGGTCAGGTGCTGGCCGCCAAGGACATCGATGCGCCGGTGGAGCAGGCGTCGCTCACCAAGCTCATGACCGGCTACCTGGTCTTCGACGCGCTGCGCGCCAAGAAGATCACGCTGGAACAGCGCCTGCCCGTGAGCGAGCGGGCCTGGAAGATGCCCGGCTCGCGCATGTTCATCGACCCCAAGATGCAGGTGCCGGTGGATGACCTGCTCAAGGGCATGATCGTGCAGTCGGGCAACGACGCCACCGTGGCCCTGGCCGAAGGCGTGGGTGGAACGGTGGAAAACTTCGTGCGCCTGATGAACGAGCAGGCCAAGGCCCTGGGCATGTCGGGCACGCAGTACAAAAACCCCGAGGGACTGACCGAGCCCGGTCACACCACCACCGCTCGCGACCTGGCCACCCTGGCCACCCGGCTGATGCAGGACTTTCCGGAGCACATGCATTACTACGCCACCAAGCAGTACCGCTATGAAGGCACGCCCGCATCCAACAGCACCAACCGCAACATGCTGCTGTTCCGTGACCCCACGGTGGATGGTCTGAAGACCGGCCATACGGCCGCGGCGGGTTATTGCCTGGTCGCCACGTCCAAGCGCGAGTTCCCCAACGTCGGCCAGCGTCGCCTGCTGTCCATCGTGCTGGGAGCCGCCAGCGAGAATGCGCGCGCCAATGAAAGCCAGAAGCTGCTGAACTGGGGCTACACGGCGTTCGATTCCGTGAAGCTGTTCGATGCCGGCCAGGCCGCTGCAACGCCTGCGGTGTGGAAGGGCACGCAACGCACCCTCAAGATCGGCCGCCCCGAAGCCATCGTGATCACCTTGCCTTCGGGCAGCGCCGGCAAGATCAGCACCGAGGTCGTGCGCCAGGATCCGCTGATCGCGCCCTTCACCAAGGGCCAGTCCATTGGCACGTTGAAGGTCAAGGTGGGCGATGCGCAAGTGGCCGAGGTGCCTTTGGTGGCGCTGGAGGACGTGGGGCAGGCGGGCATCTTCGGCCGAGCCTGGGATGCCATCCGTCTGTGGATCAAGTAAGCGCGCGGGGTGCACTCCCCGCGGCGGGTCAGGGTTTCGATGCTGGTGCGTTGCCCGGCATCGCCCAAGCTGGTACATTAGAAGGCTTTTCGGAATTTCCGAAGGGTTTCACGTTTTCGCTTTCATAGCATTTCACGTTTAGGGACGTATTCATGCCAACCATCAGCCAACTCGTGCGCCAGGGCCGCACGGTCGAAGTTGTCAAATCCAAAAGCCCTGCCATGGAAAACTGCCCCCAGCGCCGCGGCGTGTGCACCCGTGTGTACACCACGACGCCCAAGAAGCCTAACTCCGCTCTGCGTAAGGTGGCCAAGGTGCGCCTGACCAACGGTTTCGAGGTCATCTCGTACATCGGCGGTGAAGGCCACAACCTGCAAGAGCACAGCGTGGTGCTGGTGCGTGGCGGTCGTGTGAAGGACTTGCCCGGTGTGCGTTACCACATCGTGCGCGGCTCTCTTGACCTGCAAGGCGTCAAGGACCGTAAGCAGGCCCGTTCCAAGTACGGCGCCAAGAAGCCCAAGGCCAAGTAATCAGCCCAGGCTTGAAAACAATCGGTGTTTGATTCGCCTGACTGGCGCGGTCAAACGTAGTGACCCCAAGCGCAAATGTCTTGCGTGGGTCGAGTAAGTGGGAGTCCTGAATGGCTCTCGCGGTGCCTGAAAAGACACCAACTGAAGCAAAGATAGAGGTAAAAAATGCCACGTCGTCGCGAAGTCCCCAAACGTGAAATCCTGCCGGATCCCAAGTTCGGCAATGTAGAGCTGTCCAAATTCATGAACGTGATCATGGAAGGCGGCAAGAAGGCAGTTGCAGAGCGCATCATTTACGGCGCCCTGGAGCTGATCGAGAAGAAGCAGCCCGAGAAGGATGCCCTGGAGGTGTTCGTCACGGCGATCAACAACGTCAAGCCCATGGTGGAAGTGAAGTCCCGCCGCGTGGGTGGCGCCAACTACCAGGTGCCCGTGGAAGTGCGTCCCGTGCGTCGGCTGGCGCTGTCGATGCGCTGGATCAAGGAAGCCGCCCGCAAGCGTGGTGAGAAATCCATGGCACAGCGCCTGGCCAACGAACTGATGGAGGCCACCGAAGGCCGTGGCGGCGCGATGAAGCGCCGTGACGAAGTGCACCGCATGGCCGAAGCCAACAAGGCGTTCAGCCACTTCCGCTTCTAATCAACCGGAAGTCATCAAGGGTTCACCTCGGTGCACCATAAAGGCCGCCAGCGTGTTGTCCACGTGGCGGCCTTATGTTGATTGAGGCCCAGTTAACTCGGATCGCGCACGCATCAAATGCGCGATCGGATCTCCAAAAGCGATCAACTTAGGATTCATCATGGCTCGCAAAACACCCCTCGAGCGTTACCGCAATATCGGTATCTCTGCCCACATCGACGCCGGTAAAACCACGACGTCCGAGCGTATCCTTTTCTATACGGGCGTGACCCACAAGCTGGGTGAAGTGCACGACGGCGCAGCCACCACCGACTGGATGGAGCAGGAGCAAGAGCGCGGCATCACGATCACCTCGTCTGCCGTGACCTGCTTCTGGAAGGGCATGGACCTGTCCCGCCCTGAGCACCGCATCAACATCATCGACACCCCCGGCCACGTGGACTTCACCATCGAAGTGGAGCGCTCCATGCGTGTGCTGGACGGCGCCGTGATGGTGTATTGCGCCGTGGGTGGCGTGCAGCCCCAGTCCGAAACCGTATGGCGCCAGGCCAACAAGCACAAGGTGCCGCGCCTGGCCTTTGTGAACAAGATGGACCGCACCGGTGCCAACTTCTTCAAGGTCTACGATCAGATGAAGCTGCGCCTGAAGGCCAATCCAGTGCCCGTCGTGGTGCCGATCGGCGCAGAAGACGGCTTCCAGGGCGTGGTTGACCTGCTGAAGATGAAGGCCGTCATTTGGGACGAAGCCTCGCAGGGCATGAAGTTCGAATACGCCGACATCCCCGCAGAGCTGGCAGAAACCTGCAAGAAGTGGCGCGAGAACATGGTCGAAGCTGCCGCCGAAGCCAGCGAAGACCTGATGAACAAGTACCTGGAAGAGGGTGACTTGTCCGAAGCCGAGATCATCGCCGGTCTGCGTCAGCGCACCATTGCCACCGAAATCCAGCCCATGCTGTGTGGCTCAGCCTTCAAGAACAAGGGTGTGCAGCGCATGCTGGACGCCGTGCTTGACTTCCTGCCCTCGCCAGTGGACATCCCTGACGTGGCCGGCACCGACCCCGACGACGAAGAGAAGAAGCTGTCGCGCAAGGCCGACGACAACGAGAAGTTCTCCGCCCTGGCGTTCAAGCTGATGACCGACCCGTTCGTGGGTCAGCTGACCTTTGTGCGCGTGTACTCGGGCGTTCTGACCAAGGGCGACACCGTGTTCAACGCCGTCAAGGGCAAGAAGGAGCGTATTGGCCGTATCGTGCAGATGCACGCCAATGAGCGCCAGGAAATCGAAGAAATCCGTGCCGGTGACATCGCCGCCTGCGTGGGCCTGAAGGACGTGACCACCGGCGACACGCTGTGCGACAACGATGCGCCCATCGTGCTGGAAAAGATGATATTCCCCGAGCCCGTGATTGCGCAGGCCGTGGAGCCCAAGTCCAAGGCCGACCAGGAAAAGATGGGCATCGCCCTGTCGCGTCTGGCGTCCGAAGACCCGTCCTTCCGCGTGCGCACTGACGAAGAATCCGGCCAGACCATCATCGCCGGCATGGGCGAGCTGCACCTGGAAATCATCGTGGACCGCATGAAGCGCGAGTTCAACGTGGAAGCCAACGTGGGCAAGCCCCAGGTGGCCTACCGCGAAACCGTGCGCAAGACGGTCACCGATGTGGACGGCAAGTTCGTGCGTCAGTCCGGCGGTAAGGGTCAGTATGGCCACGTGGTGTTCACGCTGGAGCCGCAAGAGGCCGGCAAGGGCTTCGAGTTCGTTGATGAAATCAAGGGCGGCGTGGTGCCGCGCGAGTACATCCCCGCAGTCGAGAAGGGCGTGATCGAAGCCCTGACCAGCGGCGTGCTGGCGGGCTACCCGGTGGTGGACGTCAAGGTGCGTCTGACCTTCGGTTCGTACCACGACGTGGACTCGTCCGAGCAGGCGTTCAAGATGGCCGCCATCTTCGGTTTCAAGGAAGCGGCCCGCAAGGCCAACCCCGTGATCCTCGAGCCCATGATGGCTGTGGAAGTCGAAACGCCTGAAGACTACGCCGGCACGGTGATGGGTGACCTGTCCAGCCGCCGTGGCATGGTGCAGGGCATGGATGACATGGTCGGCGGTGGCAAGGCCATCAAGGCCGAGGTGCCGCTGTCTGAAATGTTCGGCTACGCCACGCAGCTGCGCTCGATGACGCAAGGTCGTGCCACGTACACGATGGAGTTCAAGCACTACGCTGAAGCTCCGCGCAACGTGGCCGAGGCCATCGTCGCCGCCCGCGCCAAGTAAGGTGAGCATGTAAGTCAAAAGAGCTGCTGACGCTTATCTGACAAGCGAAAGCAGCTCTTATGTTTGTAGCAAGTTTCTTGCAATCTGCGATCCGGTGCCGTCCCGTTGCTCTGTGCGGGCTGAACCAGCAACCTGATGCAGACGTTAAACCCTCACACAGGCATTGCTCTTTTGGAGTTTGAAAATGGCAAAAGGTAAGTTTGAACGTACCAAGCCCCACGTGAACGTGGGCACGATCGGTCACGTGGATCATGGCAAGACGACGCTGACGGCGGCCATCGCCACGGTGCTGGCCAAGAAGTTCGGCGGCG
>NZ_JBFWLZ010000041.1:0-29552 GCF_050251835.1 Diaphorobacter sp.
GCCCGAGGGCGGCTTTTTGCTGAAGCGACAAATGACGATTTGTCGTGATCAGGCGGTTTCGCCATAGACCGAGACGGTCACTTCGACGGCCACATCGGTGTGCAACGCCACGACGACGGTGTTGTCTCCAACGGTCTTGATGGGGCCATTGGGCAGACGGATCTGCGACTTCAGGACGCTGTAGCCGTTCTTGTTCAGCTCGTCGGCGATGTCCTGGTTGGTCACGGAGCCGAACAGACGACCGTCCACACCGGCCTTTTGCGTCAGCTTGAGCGTGGTGCCGGACAGCTTTTCGCCTTCGGCCTGGGCTGCGGCCAGCTTCTCGGCAGCGGCCTTTTCGAGTTCAGCACGGCGTGCCTCGAACTCAGCCTTGGCAGCCTCGGTGGCGCGGCGGGCGCGGCCGGTAGGAATGAGGAAGTTGCGGGCGTAACCGTCCTTGACCTTGACAATTTCGCCAAGGGCGCCGAGGTTCACAACCTTATCGAGCAGGATGACTTGCATGGGACTCGCGCTCCTTAGATCTTGTGCTGGTCGCTGTAGGGCAACAGTGCCAGGAAGCGGGCGCGCTTGATGGCAGTGTTGAGCTGACGCTGGTAGATGGCACGCGTGCCAGTCAGGCGCGCGGGAATGATCTTGCCGTTCTCGGCGATGAAATCGCGCAGGGTATCGACATCCTTGTAATCGATCTCTTCGACGCCAGCAACCGTGAAACGGCAGAAGCGCTTGCGCTTGAACAGCAGCGACTGGGTGTTGCGCTTCGGGCGCTTGTCTTTGTTGAATTTCTTGAACGTGGCCATTTTCGGACCTCTTGAAAATTAATTTTGCTGAATATCCTGAATGTGAAACACCAACCCTTTGCCGCCGCGCCCCGTGGCCAGAAAGCCCCGGAATATCCACGGGCTGCCCAGCGCTTGCCGGGACAATCTCTCGGCGAGTGCGCCAAAAGCTACCGCCTTGACGATGGCCTTGACTTGCCTGTCCGCCCCGGCTTCACGCTGCTGCGACTCATGCTCGAGCCGCAAATCCAGCGCCGGCAATCCGGCAGGCGTATGCCGCAGAGGCTGTGCCTCGGCGATGCAGGCCGACAGAGTCCAAAGGTTGTTCACATCTCCTGGCTAACTGACCGTGGCTGGCAAACAGGCCCGGCGATCAGCGCTCTTGCGACGCGACAGCGGACTCGGCCTGGTTGGCCTTGCGGGCTTCTTCGCGCTCGACGGTCTTCATCATCGAAGAAACGCCGGTTTCGGCCTTCTTCTTTTGCACCGTCAGATGGCGCAAAACGGCGTCGTTAAACTTGAAGGCGTGCTCCAGCTCGGCCATCACCGCCTGGTCGGCTTCGATGTTCAGGCACAGATAATGGGCCTTGGCCAGCTTGTTGATCAGGTAGGCCAGTTGACGGCGACCCCAGTCTTCCACGCGGTGCACCTGACCACCACCAGCGGTGATCATGCCCTTGTAGCGCTCCAGCATGGCTGGAACCTGCTCGCTTTGATCCGGATGGATCAGCAAAATGATTTCATAGTGACGCATGCATACTCCTTTTGGATTGAATGCCCACATGGCTCTGATACCCGGCAAAGCCCGGCCAGACCCATGTCAGCTTTTGAAAGCCACCCGCCGCGTCGTGTAGCGGTGTAGCAAGGCAAAGCGCGAGATTATAGCGGCGAAAAATGTGTCTGCACACTGCGGCGGCCACTCCACGCGGGCCAAGCCACCCCGAAGGCTGCAAAATCGCGACTGCCACGGCCAGCGCAGTTCCATGTTTTTGTTCGAATTGAACTTATGGCTTGAAATTTTCAACCCCGCTCCCAAGTGCCGCGCACAAGCAATTCAAACTCACCACAGCCACATGTCCGACAACCAGAACCCAGCACCCGCCCCTGAAGAGATCGAGGCCGCCATGGCGGCCAATGCCGCCGACGAACTGGCCCGGCTGCAAGGCGAGCTTGCCGAGCTCAAGGCCAAGAGCGCAGACCTGGCAGACCAGTTCCTGCGCGCCAAGGCCGAGGCCGACAACACCCGCCGGCGCGCCGAGGAGGAAGTGTCCAAGGCCCGCAAGTTCGGCATCGAAAGTTTTGCAGAGAGCCTGCTGCCGGTGTGCGACAGCCTGGACGCCGCGCTCGCCATCGAGAACGCCACGGCCGCGCAACTGCGCGAGGGCTCCGATGCCACCTTGCGCCAGCTGGTGGCGGCGCTGGAGCGCAACAAGGTAGTGCCCATCAACCCTGCAGCGGGCGCCAAGTTTGACCCCCACCTGCACCAGGCCATCAGCGTGGTGCCTTCAGCGCAGGAGGCCAACACCATCGTGGCCGTGCTGCAAAAAGGCTATCTGATTGCAGACCGCGTGCTGCGCCCGGCGCTGGTGACCGTGGCTGCGCCCCAATAAAAAATCGCCACCCGCTTGAAGTCAGGCAAGTTATCCACAAGTTACTGGCTATCCAGCCATTTCAAACATCACGGAGAAAAACATGGGAAAAATCATCGGCATTGACCTGGGCACGACCAACAGCTGCGTGGCCATCATGGAAGGCAACACCACGCGCGTGATCGAAAACAGCGAGGGCGCGCGCACCACGCCTTCGATCATTGCGTATCAGGAAGACGGCGAGATTCTGGTGGGCGCCTCGGCCAAGCGCCAGGCCGTGACCAACCCCAAGAACACCATCTACGCCGCCAAGCGCCTGATTGGCCGCAAGTTCGACGAAAAAGAAGTGCAAAAGGACATCGACCTGATGCCCTTCCAGATCGTCAAGGCCGACAACGGCGACGCCTGGGTGCAGGTGCGCGACCAAAAGCTGGCTGCCCCCCAGATCAGCGCCGAAGTCCTGCGCAAGATGAAGAAGACTGCCGAGGACTACCTGGGCGAGCCCGTGACCGAGGCCGTGATCACCGTGCCGGCCTACTTCAACGACGCCCAGCGCCAGGCCACCAAGGACGCCGGCCGCATTGCCGGCCTGGATGTCAAGCGCATCATCAATGAGCCTACCGCAGCGGCCCTGGCCTTCGGCCTGGACAAGCAGGACAAGGGCGACCGCAAGATTGCCGTGTATGACCTGGGCGGCGGCACGTTCGACGTGTCCATCATCGAGATTGCCGATGTCGATGGCGAAAAGCAGTTTGAAGTGCTGTCCACCAACGGCGACACTTTCCTGGGCGGCGAAGACTTCGACCAGCGCATCATTGACTACATCATTGCCGAGTTCAAGAAAGAGCAAGGCGTCGATCTGTCCAAGGACGTGCTGGCCCTGCAACGCCTGAAGGAAGCCGCTGAAAAGGCCAAGATCGAGCTGTCCAACAGCGCGCAGACCGACATCAACCTGCCCTACATCACGGCCGACGCCTCGGGCCCCAAGCACCTGAACATCAAGCTCACCCGCGCCAAGCTGGAAAGCCTGGTGGACGAGTTGATCGAGCGCACCATCGCCCCCTGCCGGACTGCCATCAAGGACGCGGGCATCAGCGTGTCCGACATCAACGACGTGATCCTGGTCGGCGGCATGACCCGCATGCCCAAGGTGCAGGACAAGGTCAAGGAATTCTTCGGCAAGGAGCCGCGCAAGGACGTCAACCCCGATGAGGCCGTGGCCGTGGGCGCGGCCATTCAGGGCCAGGTTCTGTCGGGCGACCGCAAGGACGTGCTGCTGCTGGACGTGACGCCGCTGTCGCTGGGCATCGAGACCCTGGGCGGCGTGATGACCAAGATGATCACCAAGAACACCACCATCCCGACGAAGTTCGCGCAGACCTTCTCGACGGCCGAGGACAACCAGCCCGCCGTGACCATCAAGGTGTTCCAGGGCGAGCGCGAGATCGCCAGCGCCAACAAGCTGCTGGGCGAGTTCAACCTCGAAGGCATCCCCCCGGCCTCGCGCGGCACGCCGCAGATCGAGGTGACCTTTGACATCGACGCCAACGGCATCCTGCACGTCGGCGCCAAGGACAAGGGCACGGGCAAGGAAAACAAGATCACCATCAAGGCCAACTCCGGCCTGTCCGAGGACGAGATCCAGAAGATGGTGAAGGACGCCGAGCTCAACGCCGCCGACGACAAGAAAAAGCTGGAGCTGGTGCAGGCCCGCAACCAGGGCGAAGCCGCCGTGCACACCGTGCACAAGAGCCTGTCCGAACACGGCGACAAGCTGGAAGCAGCCGAGAAGGAAGCCATTGAGGCTGCGGTCAAGGACCTGGAAGCCGCTCTCAAGGGCGACGACAAGGACGCCATTGAAGCCAAGACCACGGCGCTGATGACCGCCAGCCAGAAGCTGGGCGAGAAGATGTACGCAGACCAGCAGGCGGCTGCGGGCGCCAGTGCCGCTGGCGCCGACGCGGGCAACGCATCCGCTGCGGGCGCCAAGCCTGCAGACGACGACAACGTGGTCGATGCCGAAGTCAAGGAAGTCAAAAAGGGCTGATCAGCAGCGGTTGCGCTGACCCGAGCCGCCGCGCTGGGCCCCTGCAAAGGGTGCCCGCGCGGCGTTCCTGTTCCAACCAGGCTTTTCATCCATGTCCAAAAGAGACTATTACGAAGTTCTCGGCGTTCCCAAGAATGCCTCCGAGGACGAAATCAAGAAGGCATATCGCAAGCTGGCGATGAAGTACCACCCTGACCGCAACCAGGGAGATGCCGCCAAACCCGCCGAGGAAAAATTCAAGGAGGTCAAGGAGGCCTACGAGATGCTTTCCGACGCGCAAAAACGCGCTGCCTACGACCAGTACGGCCATGCGGGCGTGGACCCCAACATGCGCGGCGGCATGGGTGGCGCCGAGGGCTACGGCGGCTTTGCCGAGGCTTTCGGGGACATCTTTGGCGACATGTTCGGCGGCGGGCGCGGGCGCGGCGGGCGCCAGGTCTATCGTGGCAACGACCTGTCGTACGCCATGGACATCACGCTGGAAGATGCCGCCCGGGGCAAAGAGGCGCAGATCCGCATCCCCAGCTGGGAGGGCTGCGACACCTGCCACGGCAGCGGCGCCAAGCCTGGCACCAGCGCCAAGACCTGCGGCACCTGCAGCGGCACCGGCACGGTGCAGATGCGCCAGGGCTTCTTCAGCGTGCAGCAGACCTGCCCGCACTGCCGCGGCACGGGCAAGATCATTCCCGAGCCCTGCACCGCCTGCCACGGCCAGGGCCGCATCAAGAAACAAAAGACGCTGGAGGTGAAGATTCCCGCCGGCATTGACGACGGCATGCGCATCCGCAGCACCGGCAACGGCGAGCCCGGCACCAACGGCGGCCCGCCAGGCGACCTGTACATCGAGATCCGCATCAAGAAGCACGACATCTTCGAGCGCGACGGCGACGACCTGCACTGCCAGGTGCCGGTCAGCTTCATCACCGCGGCGCTGGGCGGCGAGATCGAGGTGCCCACGCTGCAAGGCAAGGCCGCCATCGACATTCCCGAAGGCACGCAGGCCGGCAAGCAGTTCCGCCTGCGCGGCAAGGGCATCAAGGGGGTGCGCGCCAGCTACCCGGGCGACCTGTACTGCCACATCGTGGTCGAAACGCCGGTCAAGCTCACCGAGCACCAGCGCAAACTGCTGCGCGAGCTCGACGAGTCGCTGAAAAAAGGCGGGGCCAAGCACTCCCCCTCGACTGACAGCTGGACCGACAGGCTCAAGAGCCTCTTCAGCTGACCGCCTCAGCGACCCCTGCGTGCAACAACTGCGCAGGAATCCCGGGCACAACGGCACGCCATGCGTGCCGTTTTTTTTTGCAACCGCCCGATCCAGGCACCCGGAACATTGCAAAAACACGTAGCCCAATCGTCGGAAAAACTGACAACCGCCCACACGCAGCAGTGCAACTGCCTTGATTTTGAAAGGTTTTTTCTGGTGGCACCAAAAATGCTTTGATCAAGCACCAACCGCACAACCACCCCACCGCCATGAAAACCATCGCAGCCCTGATCCTCGCACTGGCGTCAGTGTGCGCCCAAGCCAGTGTGGTGCTTACCAATCCGTTCAACAACACCGCCGTGGGCCCGTTGGGTGAGTCCGACACCACCACCTACGGCCAGGTGTTCACCACGCCCGACGCCGTCAACACGGTGCTCGACAGCTTCAGCCTGATCGTGCGATCGTCCACTGCAGCCATCAGCAACCTGTACGCCGGCGTGGCCACCTGGGTCAATGGCGGGGCGGGCACAGCGGTGTTCACCTCTGCCCCGTTCAGCGGCAACTTTGCCGATTGGACCGAGGTGATCGTTGGCACCGGCGGCGTGGATCTGACGCCCGGCCAGGAATACGTGGCTTTTTTCAGCGCCTCGGGGCTGTTCGATGGCACTCCTGATGGCTTGGACGTGGGCCTGAGCGACGACAGCGAGACCCTGGGCTTTGTCTTTGACAACTCTGCTGGCGCCAGCCCGCTGCATGCGAACTGGGATGGCCGCGATGCATTTCGCAGCTTTCAACTGGCCGGCAGCATGGAGTTCAGCCCCCCATTGCAAGAAGTGCCCGAGCCCGCCAGCCTCGCGCTGCTGGGCGCAGGCCTGCTGGCTGCTGCCGCCGCGCGCAGGCGGCGAGGCACCGCAGACGCACGCGCCACTGAGCCCGCCTGACCGTCTGGCGGCCGCCCCAAGCGGTGCGCCAAGCCCGGATCGCCAGGCCGTGCCCGCCTTCTGACAGCGGCCCGGCGGCATTGAAGACATCGTGCAGCACGGCGTGGCGTGCGCACTGGACTTGCTGGGGCTGAACCACCCCCTGGCGCCGCGTTGGCAGGGCCTGGTGGCCTGAGAAGGTGGCAGCGCAACCGCCATGACTGCGCTTTGCGCCTTGATGGGACGCCTGATTGACCACATTTGCGCGCCCTGCTCGGCCACGCAGGACTCCTTCACACCTCCTGAGATAACTCCTAAATTCATAGCTGCCTACGCTTGCTGCACATAGGTCATAGTCCGATTTGATGCCTGATTTTTGACATGTTTGCCTGCACCAGGCCCTGGCAGCCGCTGCCACCGCGGCCTGATGCATGACCAGCGCCGAAAAACACAAGCCAAAACAGGCGCCAGTCTAGGCGTATCAAGCGCAAGCAGCTATCAAAATTGACTGCCATGCACCACCGCGGCCCGCGCGACTTCATGGCCCAGCTGGAAGCTGCGGGCGACCTGCGCCGCATTGCCCAGCCCGCGCCCCCACCTGGAGATAACCGCCCTGGCCGACCGCGTGGTGCGCGCGGGCAGCGCGGCGCTGCTGTTTGAAAACCCCACGGGCCACGCCATGCCGGTGCTGGCCAACCGGTTTGGCACCCCACCCGCGTGGCGCCTGCGCTGGGCGTGGCCGTTGGGGCCGACCGAGCCACCATTGCGGGCGCCATCACGCCCGTGCCCGACACGCCCGTGGTGCGCATCCGCAAGGCATGCCGCCACCGGCAAATGGCCCGGCGAAACCCGGCGCGCATGGGGCCGCCCCATGGCCATGGATGCCGCCGTGAGCCAGCGCATGAACGCGCTGGCGGACGGGCTGGCGGACATGCTGGGGCTGTAGCCGCCCGCCTGTCGCTACCCGGGCGCAAGGCTGTTACGCTGGGGGCTGACAGCAACCGCCTGACAACGTCCGCAAGGAGGCCCCATGTCCGTCAGCATCACCTTTCTGGGCGGCGCCGGCACCGTCACCGGCTCCAAGTACCTTGTGCGCCACGGCGGCCAGTCGCTGCTGGTGGACTGCGGGCTGTTCCAGGGCTACAAGCCGCTGCGGCTGCGCAACTGGCAACCGCTGCCGGTGGCGCCGCACGACATCGACGCCGTGCTGCTCACCCATGCCCACCTGGACCATTCTGGCTACCTGCCGCTGCTGGCCAAAAGCGGCTTTGGCGGCCCGGTGTTCTGCACCGCGGGCACGCGCGACCTGTGCGCCATCTTGCTGCCCGACAGCGGCCACCTGCAGGAAGAAGACGCGGCCTTCCTCAACCGGCACAAGCTCAGCAGGCACGAGACCGCCCTGCCCCTGTACACGCGGCTGGATGCGCAGCACTGCCTGTCGCTGCTGCAAGTGCGGCCCCTGCACCAGGCCTTCGAGCCGCTGCCCGGCTGGCGCGCCACCTTCCAGAGCGCGGGCCACATCCTGGGGGCGGCCAGCGTGCTGCTGGAGGTGGGCGACCGGCGCATTCTGTTCTCGGGCGACCTGGGCCGTCCGGACGATCTGCTGATGCACGCGCCCGACGCGCCCCCTGCCGCCGACACGGTGCTCATCGAATCCACTTACGGCGACCGCAGCCACCCGCCCGGCACGGTGCTGGACGAGCTGGGCCCCGCCCTGGCACGCCTGGCCGCGCGCGGCGGCGTGGCGGTGGTGCCGGTGTTTGCCGTGGGGCGCGCGCAAACGGTGATGTATGCCATTGCCCAGCTGAAAAGCCGCGGCGAGCTGCCTGCGGGCCTGCGCGTGTTTCTGGACAGCCCCATGGCCGTCAGCGCCACGCAGCTGTGCCAGGACCACCTGCGCGAGATGCGCCTGACCCGCCCCGAACTGCACGCCATGGCCCGCGGCACCACACTGGTGCACAGCGTGGACGAATCCAAGGCGCTGGCGGCGCTGCACGGGCCGCGCGTGATTCTGTCGGCCAGCGGCATGGCCACCGGCGGGCGCGTGCTGCACCACCTGGCGCTGTACGCGGGCGACCACCGCAACATGATCGTGCTCACCGGCCACCAGGCGGGCGGCACGCGCGGCGCGCGCATCGCCGCGGGCGAAAAGAGCATCCGCATCCACGGCCGCGAAGTGCCCATCCGCGCCGAGGTGGTGCAGCTGGCCACCGCATCGGCCCATGCCGACGGTGACCAGCTGCTGGCCTGGCTGCGCGCCATGCCCAGCACGCCCCGGCAGGTGTACGTGGTGCACGGCGAACTGCCCGCCGCCGACATGCTGCGCCAGCGCATCGAACACGCCCTGGGCTGGCCCGCAGAGGTGCCCGAGCATGGCGACAGCGTGACGCTCTGAATTGGGGGCAAGGGTTGTGGCGGGTGGTCAGGGAAGTCCACCGCGCCACCGTCATTGCCGCGAAGGCGGGAATCCACCCACCCCGCCATCTGGCAAAGTATCCATCGCGCATGGCGATGGCAGATAAAGCCGTTCAAGGGGAAAATACACGCATTGCTCGCCAAACGAGAAGCCCTTCCCCTGATGAAAAGCTCCGAGCGCAGTTTTGCGCGCCGTATCGACCTGACCTCGCTGCAACTGTTCGTCGCCGTGTGCGAACTGGGCAGCATCGGCCGCGCGGCCGAGCGCGAGTTCATTGCCGCATCGGCCGTCAGCAAGCGCCTGTCCGACCTGGAAGCCGCGGTGGACACGCAGCTGCTGTACCGCCACAGCCGCGGCGTGACGCTGACCCCCGCTGGCGAAAGCCTGCTGCACCACGCGCGCAACGTGCTGTTCGGGCTGGAGCGCATGCAGGGCGAACTGAGCGAATACGCCGACGGCGTGCGCGGCCATGTGCGCATGCACGCCAACATCTCGGCCATCGTGCAGTTTTTGCCCGAAGACCTGGGCGCCTTTGCACGCGCCCACAGCCAGATCAAGATCGACCTGCAAGAGCACCTGTCGCCCGCCGTGCTGCACGCGGTGCACGAAGGCGCGGCCGACCTGGGCATCTGCAATGTTCCGGCCGCGGCCGCCCACGAAGGGCTGCAAAGCCGCCCCTACCGCAGCGACCGCCTGGTGCTGGTCGTGCCGCAAACCCACGCCCTGTCTGCGCGAGACGCTATCCAGTTTGATGAAGTGCTGGACTGGGACATCGTCGGCCTGCAGGCGGGCAGCAGCATCAGCCTGGCCATGCGCCAGGCGGCGGCGCAAGCCGCGAGGCCGCTGCGCCAGCGCATCCAGGTCACCAGCCTGGACGCCATGTGCCGCATGATCGACAACGGCCTGGGCGTGGGCCTGCTGCCCGATCGCGCCTTTGCGCTGATGCGCGGCGTGGGCCGGCTTGCCGCCGTGCCGCTGCATGAACCCTGGGCGCTGCGCGAGCTGCGCCTGGTGGCGCGCGACTTCGACGCCCTGCCCGTTACCGCGCGGCTGCTGGTCGAGCACCTGACGGCGGACTCAGCCCAGTCGGCCCAGTCGGCCCAGTCGGCCGCCGCCTAAAATTTTCACCCCTTCCCTGAACCCACGAAACGAGACCGCCATGGGACGCACCCTGTACGACAAAATCTTCGACGAGCACGTCGTCCACACCGAAGAAGACGGCACCGCCGTGCTCTACATCGACCGCCACCTGGTGCACGAAGTCACCAGCCCGCAGGCCTTCGAGGGCCTGCGCGAAGCCGGCCGCAAGGTCTGGCGCGTCAGCTCCATCGTCGCCACCGCCGACCACAACACCCCCACCACCGGCTGGGAGCGCGGCTACGACGGCATTGCCGACCCGATCAGCAAGGAGCAGATCGTCACGCTGAACAACAACATCCAGCAGTCGGGCGCGGCGGCGTTTTTTCCCTTCCTGTCCAAGCGCCAGGGCATCGTGCACGTCATCGGGCCTGAGAACGGCGCCACCCTGCCCGGCATGACGGTGGTGTGCGGCGACAGCCACACCAGCACCCACGGCGCCTTTGGCGCGCTGGCGCACGGCATCGGCACCTCTGAGGTCGAGCATGTGATGGCCACGCAGACCCTGCTGGCCAAGAAGGCCAAGAACATGCTGATCCGGGTGAATGGCAAGGTGACCCCCGGCATCACCGCCAAGGACATCGTGCTGGCCATCATCGGCAAGATCGGCACTGCCGGCGGCACGGGCTACACCATCGAGTTTGCGGGCGAAGCCATTCGCGACCTGAGCATGGAAGGCCGCATGACCGTGTGCAACATGGCCATCGAGGCCGGCGCGCGCGCTGGCCTGGTGGCGGTGGACGACAAGACCATCAACTACGTCAAGGGCCGCCCGCTGGCGCCCGGCGTCGACCCAAAAACCGGCCAGTTTGTCGGCGGCGTGGAATGGGACCAGGCCGTGCAGTACTGGAAGACGCTGCACTCCGACGCCGACGCAAAGTTTGACGCGGTGGTCGAGCTGAACGCCGCCGACATCGTGCCGCAGGTCACCTGGGGCACCAGCCCCGAGATGGTGCTGGGCATCGACGCCGTGGTGCCCGACCCCGACAAGGAAAAAGACGCCTCCAAACGCGGGGCCATCGAGCGCGCGCTGACCTACATGGGGCTGCAGCCGGGCAAGCCTTTGAGCGACATTTTTGTGGACAAGGTGTTCATCGGCAGCTGCACCAACAGCCGCATCGAGGACATGCGCGAGGCCGCCGCCGTGGTCAAGAAGCTGGGCCAGAAAGTGGCCAAGAACGTCAGGCTGGCGATGGTGGTGCCCGGCTCGGGCCTGGTGAAAGAGCAGGCCGAGCGCGAGGGGCTGGATGCCATCTTCAAGGCCGCGGGCTTTGAGTGGCGCGAGCCCGGCTGCAGCATGTGCCTGGCCATGAACGCCGACCGCCTGGAGCCCGGCGAGCGCTGCGCCTCCACCAGCAACCGCAACTTTGAAGGCCGCCAGGGCGCGGGCGGGCGCACCCATCTGGTCAGCCCCGCCATGGCTGCTGCTGCGGCCATCCACGGCCACTTTGTGGACATCCGCCAATTCGCCTGAAGGAGACTCTCGCCATGAACAAGCCTCTCGCCGCCCTGCTCGCGCTGGCCTTCGTGCTGGCGGGCTGCAACACCGTCAAGGGCATGGGCCAGGACGTGCAGCGCGCCGGCTCTGCCATCGAGCGCGCCGCCAAATAAAAAACCCACAGGATTTACCCAACATGCAGAAATTCACCGTGCACCAGGGCCTGGTGGCCCCGATGGATCGCGAAAACGTGGACACCGACGCCATCATCCCCAAGCAGTTCCTCAAGTCGATCAAGAAAACCGGCTTTGGCCCCAACCTGTTTGACGAATGGCGCTATCTGGACCAGCCCGGCCAGCCCGGCGTGCCCGAGTCCGCGCGCAAGCCCAACCCCGACTTCGTGCTGAACCAGCCGCGGTACAAGGGCGCCAGCATCCTGCTGGCACGCAAGAACTTTGGCTGCGGATCGAGCCGCGAGCACGCCCCCTGGGCGCTGGACCAATACGGCTTTCGCGCCATCATCGCGCCCAGCTTTGCCGACATCTTCTTCAACAACTGCTTCAAGAACGGCCTGCTGCCCATCGTGCTGCCCGAGGCCACGGTGGACCAGCTGTTCAATGAAGTGGCGGCCTTCCCCGGCTACCAGCTCACCGTGGACCTGGAGCGCCAGGTGGTGGTGCGCCCCCAGGGCGAAGAAACGCCCTTTGATGTGGTGCCCTTCCGCAAGTACTGCCTGCTCAACGGTCTGGACGACATCGGCCTGACGCTGCGCCACGCCGACAAGATCCGCGAGTTTGAGGCCCGCCGCCTGGCCACCAAGCCCTGGCTGGCGCACACGATGGCGTCCTGATATTTTTTAACCCAAATCAGCCTGCAGCGCTTAAATATCCAGCGCTGGCAGCTATCAAAAAAGAAGCTAATCAACCATGAAAATCGCAGTTCTGCCGGGTGACGGCATTGGCCCCGAGATCGTTGCCGAGGCCGTCAAGGTGCTGGGCGCCCTGGACCTGAAGCTGGAGCTGGAGACCGCCCCCGTCGGCGGCGCCGCCTACGAGGCCGCGGGCCATCCGCTGCCCGAATCCACCCTGAAGCTGGCGCAAGACTCCGACGCCATCCTGTTTGGCGCCGTGGGCGACTGGAAGTACGACACTTTGGCGCGCCCGCTGCGCCCCGAGCAGGCCATTTTGGGCCTGCGCAAGGCACTGGGCCTGTTTGCCAACTTCCGCCCCGCCATCTGCTACGAGCAGCTGACGCACGCCTCCAGCCTCAAGCCCGAGCTGGTGGCCGGCCTGGACATCCTCATCATCCGCGAGCTGACGGGCGACATCTACTTCGGCCAGCCGCGCGGGCGCCGCGTGGCCACCGACGGGCACTTCCCCGGCGCCGAAGAAGCGTTTGACACCATGCGCTACAGCCGCCCCGAGATCGAGCGCATCGCCCACGTCGCCTTCCAGGCCGCGCGCAAGCGCAACAAAAAGGTGACCAGCGTGGACAAGGCCAACGTGCTGGAGACCTTCCAGTTCTGGAAGGACGTGATGACCGAAGTGGGCCAGCAGTACCCCGACGTTCACCTCGAGCACATGTACGTGGACAACGCCGCCATGCAGCTGGTCAAGGCGCCCAAGGCATTCGACGTGGTGGTCACCGGCAACATGTTTGGCGACATCCTGTCTGACGAAGCCTCGATGCTGACGGGCTCCATCGGCATGCTGCCCAGCGCCAGCCTGAACGACAAAAAGCAGGGGCTGTACGAGCCCAGCCACGGCAGCGCGCCCGACATCGCCGGCAAGGGCGTGGCCAACCCGCTGGCCACCATTTTGTCCGCCGCGATGATGCTGCGCTTTTCGCTGAACCAGGAAGAAGCCGCCCGCCGCATCGAAACCGCCGTGCAAGCCGTGCTGGCGCAGGGCCTGCGCACGCCCGACATCTACAGCGAAGGCGCCACCAAGGTGGGCACGGCGCAGATGGGCGACGCGGTGCTGCAGGCACTCAAGTAAGCACAGGCCCGCAGATTACTATTGATTTAATAGCTACCAGCGCTTGTCCATAAAGGGCTAGATGCATTTTTTATAGACAAAAAAGGCCTTTTCGACCACCGCCACAACCTGCCAGGGGCCACGCCAGCCCCCGGCGGGCTTTTTTACGTCCTGCATCACGGTAAAAAAAGGCTGCAACCCCTATAAAACAAGCGTCAGCAGCTATCTAAAAAATAGCAACCACAAGGCTGTCATACCCCTTCCGCATCCCGTACAATGCGCCCCCATGTTTGACGCCCGCCCGTTCGCCCCGAACACCGCACCCGCCGCACTGGCCGGTGCATGCGCGCGCGCAATCACCACCAAAACCACGACCATCAAGGGCTGATCCAGCTCCGGTATCGTCGTGCGCCCTTCCTGGCCAGACGAGCCGGGCGAAGCAGCCAGGTCTGGCACTGTTTCTTACTTTGAAAGGGCGTTGAAATGAGCAAGTTGGTAGGTTTGGTCGGCTGGCGCGGCATGGTCGGCTCGGTCTTGATGGACCGCATGGCGCAAGAAAAGGACTTCGACCTGATCGAGCCCCTGTTCTTCTCCACCTCAAACGCGGGCGGCAAGGCCCCGGCGCAGGCCAGGAACGAGACCACGCTGCAGGACGCGTTCGACATCGACGCTCTCAAGCGCTGCGAGATCATCATCACCGCCCAGGGCGGCGACTACACCACCGAAGTCTTCCCCAAGCTGCGCGCCGCCGGCTGGAAGGGCCACTGGATCGACGCCGCCTCCACGCTGCGCATGAATGACGACGCCGTCATCGTGCTGGACCCGGTCAACATGCCGGTCATCAAAAACGCATTGGCCCGGGGCGGCAACAACTGGGTGGGCGGCAATTGCACCGTCAGCTGCATGCTGATGGGCGTGGGCGCGCTGTACAAGGCGGGCCTGGTCGAGTGGATGAGCACCCAGACCTACCAGGCCGCCAGCGGCGGCGGCGCCCAGCACATGCGCGAGCTGCTGACGCAATACGGCACGCTGAACGCCGAAGTGCGCGCCCTGCTCGACGACCCCAAGAGCGCCATCCTGGAGATCGACCGCAAAGTCATCGCCAAACAGCGCGCTTTGAGCGGTGACGAGGTGGCCAACTTTGGCGTGCCACTGGGCGGCTCGCTCATCCCCTGGATCGACAAGGACCTGGGCAACGGCATGTCCCGCGAAGAATGGAAGGGCATGGCCGAGACCAACAAGATCATGGGCATGGGCGAGGCTTTTGGCACGCCGGCGGTGCCGGTGGACGGCTTTTGCGTGCGCGTGGGCGCCATGCGCTGCCACAGCCAGGCGCTGACCTTCAAGCTGAAGAAGGACGTGCCCGTGGCCGACATCGAGGCCATGATCGCCGCCGACAACGAATGGGTGAAGGTGGTGCCCAACACGCGCGAGGCCACCCTGAAAGACCTGACGCCCGTGGCCGTCACCGGCACCATGACGATCCCGGTGGGCCGCATCCGCAAGCTGGCCATGGGCCCTGAATACCTGGGCGCCTTCACCATTGGCGACCAACTGCTGTGGGGTGCAGCCGAGCCGCTGCGCCGCATGCTGCGCATCCTGCTGGACGCCTGAACGGCATCAACGGCGCCACCTGCATGGCGCCGTTTTTTCAACCGGACAAGGATACGACCTGTTACCGGCCGTTGTCCAATTCCAACAAGCAACCGGTGTTTCCACCCCTTGCGACAGGTCAAAAATGCTGCGGCGGCGCACTAACTTGTCAGTGTAAAACATTGATGCTATGGTGCTTTTTACGTCTTTTCACGCTGCGAAGCGGCGCCAGCCATGACCAGAAAAACACCGCTTTTCCAGGCAGCCAACCCCCCCTCATTGATCGCACCCATGCATCGCTGGAAATTTTCTGTCCTGGCCACTGCGGCCATCTTGTCGTCTGGCCTGTACAGCACCGATGCCAGCGCCTTGGCCCTGGGGCGCATCACGGTGCAATCCGCCCTGGGCGAGCCGCTGCGCGCCGAGATTGAGCTGCCCCAGATCACCCCCGCCGAAGCAGACTCGCTGCGCGCCGCCACCGCAAGCCCGGAGGTGTTTCGCAGCCAGGGCCTCGAATATTCATCCGCGGCGCGCAACGTGCAGGTCAAGCTGCAGCGCCGCCCCGATGGCTCCATGATGCTGCGCCTGACCAGTACCCGCCCCATCAACGAGCCCTTCGTGGATCTGGTGATCGACGCGGCCTGGAACTCCGGCCACATCGTGCGCAGCTACACCATGCTGTTCGATCCGCCCGCGACCAGCCGCCCGCAGCCCACCGTGACGGCCGCGCCGCAGATCGATGCGCCGCGTGCCGCACCTGCACCCGCACCCGCCGCGCCACGCGTCCAGCCCCCCGAGTCTTCCACGTCCGCCGCAGCGCAAGCCGCGCCGCGCCGCGCCGCGGCCGCTGCGCCGGCTCCGGCACCGGCAACCGCCTCTCAAGACAACGAAGTCAAAGTGCAGCCAGGCGACACCGCCGGCCGCATTGCCGGCGCCTACCGGCCCGAGGGCGTTTCGCTCGACCAGATGCTGGTGGCCCTGATGCGCTCCAACCCAGACGCATTCATCAACGGCAACGTAAACCGCCTGCGCAGCGGTGCGGTTCTGCAGATACCCACCGAGGCCGAGGCGCAAGCCACCACCACGACCGAGGCGCGCAGGATAGTCGTTGCCCAAAGCCGCGACTTCAACGAATTCCGCCGCCGCATGGCTGGCGCCGCGCCCACGGCGCAGGTGGCTGCGGCGCAACGATCGGCCAGCGGGGCGGTGCAGACCGAGGTGGACGACAAGAAACCCGCCGTTGGCAGCCCCGACAAGCTCACCCTGTCCAAGGGCAGCGTGCAAGCCCAGAAGGCAGAGGAGCAGGCCGCGCGAGACAGGCAGGCCAGCCAGACGGCCACCCGCATGGCAGAACTGTCCAGGAACCTTCAGGACCTCAAACAACTGGACGCCGCCAGCCAGCCGGGTGCGTCGCTGTCTGACGCCGCAGCGACTGCAGCCAGCCAGCCGGCTCTGGCCGTGCCTGCCACCGTGGCCCTGGCTGCGTCCACACCCGCAGCGAACGCCTCTGCGGCACAGGCGCCCGCCAGCGGCGAGGCCACCACTCAAGCCACCGCGCAGGCAAGCCCTTCTGACGAGCCCGCTTCGGCAGCTGCAGAGGCGGCATCCGCCGCGTCCACGGCGCAGGCTCCTGCGCCAGCGGCCCGCCCCGCCCCTGCGCCGGCCCCTTACGAAGAACCCAGCCTCATCGACTCGGTTCTGGAAGACCCGCTGCTGGCGGGCGGCGGGCTTGCCATTGCGCTACTGCTGCTGGGCTATGGCGGTTACCGCTACGCTCAAAGCCGCCGCCAGCATGGCGCCGTGGACAGCTCTTTCTCCGAAAGCCGCCTGCAGGCAGACTCTTTCTTTGGCGCCAGCGGCGGCCAGCGCGTGGACACCGCCAGTACCGACCTGACGACGGGCGCTTCGTCCATGACCTACTCGCCCAGCCAGCTTGAAGGCGGCGGCGACGTAGATCCGGTGGCCGAGGCCGACGTCTATCTGGCCTATGGCCGCGATCTGCAGGCCGAGGAAATCCTCAAGGAGGCCGTGCGCCACTATCCCGAGCGCGTGTCTATTCCTGCCAAGCTGGCCGAGATCTATGCCAAGCGCCAGGATCGCAAGGCGCTGGAGGCCGTGGCCAACGACGTGTTCAAACTCACCAACGGCCAGGGCCCCGATTGGGCACGCGTTTCTGACCTGGGCCGCGCGCTGGATCCCGAAAACCTGCTGTACCAACCCGGCGGCAGGCCTGCCACGGCAGCGCAAGGGCAGTCCGGCGCAGCTGCGGCGTCGGCCTTTGCCAGCACGATTGCCATTGCGCAAGCGCCCTCGCAGGCCGAACCCGGCCCCGACTCTCGGCTGCCTGAACTCGATCTGGATCTGGATCTGGATCTGCACGAAGCGCCACCGGCCGCGGCCCCCGCGCCCAGTACGTTCGCCATGGCGGCTGCCGGCAACGCCGCCCTGATCAATGCGCAGACGCAAGCCTTGGCGCAGGCACCGGCCGAAGTCAAAACCGCCGCCGCGCAGGATACTGGCGACGAGTCCGCCGACCCCGTCCTGAGTCTGGATCACCTGGACCTGTCCCAGCCCGACTGGGACAGGCCGGGCGAGCCAGCAGCCAGCTCTGCCGCCGCGGCGCCAGCACCCGCGCCCACCCAGGCCGACATCGGTTTGTCGCCCCTGGACATGCTCGATGAGGGTCTGTCCCTGATGGACTCCGGCGCTGCACCACTGACCAGTCAGGACGCCAAGGCAGGGGCATCCGAACCACTCGAGTTCGACCTGGGCAGCCTGTCGCTGGATCTGGACATGCCGTCTGAGGCACCTTCGCAGGTATCCGACCAGGCGCGCCCCCCCGCCGCTACGGACATGCCCACACCTGCTGCTGATGCTCCCCTGGCGGACGACCCTCTGACCACCAAGCTGGCGCTGGCCGAAGAATTCAACACCATCGGCGACAGCGAGGGTGCGCGCACCCTGGTGGAAGAGGTCATCGCCGAGTCTTCCGGCGACCTCAAGGCACGCGCCCAGCGCCTGCTGGCCCAGCTGGGTTGATGGCCATGCCCCAACGCCTGCGCAGCCCGCGCTGCGCAGGCTTTTTTTTGCAGTGCGCCAGCTGCCTGCAATGAGGATCGTGCAATGAGAGTGGCGCTGGGCGTCAGCTACAACGGCCAGGCCTACAACGGCTGGCAGAGCCAGCCCTCTGGCAACACCGTGCAAGACCACCTCGAAGCGGCCCTGGGCCGCTTTGCCACGCATGCGGTGCACACCATTTGCGCAGGGCGTACCGATGCGGGCGTGCACGGCCTGATGCAGGTGGTGCACTTCGACACCGATTTGCAGCGCGCGCCCTTTTCCTGGGTGCGCGGCACCAACACCTTCTTGCCGCCGGACATCGCCGTGCAGTGGGCGCAGCCTGTGCCGGATGCCTTCCATTCGCGCGCCTGTGCGCTGGCGCGGCGCTATGCCTACGTGCTGCTGCAGTCTCCCGTGCGCCCCAGCGTGGATGCGGGTCGCGTGGGCTGGGTATTCCATGCGCTGGACGAGCAGGCCATGCACGCAGCCGTACAGCACCTGCTGGGCGAGCACGATTTCACCTCGTTTCGCGCGTCGGCCTGCCAGGCCAAGTCGCCGGTCAAGACGCTGCACCGCATCGACATCACGCGCCGTGCCCCGCCCGAGGGCGAATCCACCGGCACGCACGGCTGCAGGCCCTGCTACTGGCGCTTCGAATTCGAGGGCAATGCCTTTTTGCACCACATGATCCGCAACATCATGGGCTGCATCGTCGCCATAGGCCAGGGCCTGTACCCGCCGGACTGGATGCGCGACGTGCTGCAGGCACGCTCGCGCGATGCGGCTGCGCCCACCTTCTCGCCCGACGGCCTGTATTTCCAGGGCCCGGTGTACGGCGCCGAATGGGGTCTGCCCACGCGCACGGCTGCGTATGATTGGTTGCCATGAACAGCTCTGCCACGCCCCCCCAACGCACCCGCGTCAAGATCTGCGGCCTGACGCGCGAGCAGGATGTGGATGCCGCCGTCGATGCCGGCGCGGACGCCATCGGCTTCGTGCTCTACCCCCAAAGTCCGCGCGCAGTCACGCCGCAGCGCGCCGCACAACTGGCCCGGCGCCTGCCGCCCTTCGTCACGCCCGTGCTGCTGTTTGTCAATGCCAGCGCTACTGAAGTGATAGCTGCCAGCGCTTTTGTTACAGGGGCTACAGTGCAATTTCATGGCGATGAGTCGCCCGAAGAGTGCTGGGCTGCCAGCGACAAAGGGCGCCTGCCCTACCTGCGGGCGGCTCGCATTCCACTGGGCGAAGGTGCGGCGCAGTTCGACCTCGTAAAATACGCATCCCTTCACTCCCGCGCCCGCGCCATCCTGCTCGACGCCCACGTCGAGGGTTATGGCGGTGGCGGCAAGTCATTCAATTGGTCACTCCTGCCAACAAGCGTCGCCTCTCACCTCGTTTTAAGTGGTGGGCTCACGCCTGCAAACGTGACCGATGGCATCGTTCAGGTACGCCCGCGTTGCAAGACGCTGGCCGTTGATGTCAGCTCCGGCGTAGAGGCCACAGGCCCCGATGGGTTGCCCCTGAAGGGCATCAAGGACGCCGGCAAGATCCAAAGCTTCATCGCCGCCGTGCGCGCGGCCGATGCGGCATCCACTTTTTGTTTGTAGATGTCTGAATACACCCAACCCGATGCTTCGGGCCACTTTGGCCCCTATGGCGGCAGCTTCGTCAGCGAGACGCTGACCCACGCCATCCAGGAACTGCGCGAAGCCTACGCTCGCTACCAGCGCGACCCTGCGTTTCTGGCCGAGTTCCACTACGAGCTCAAGCACTTCGTCGGCCGCCCGTCGCCGATCTATCACGCAGCGCGCACCAGCCGCGAGATGGGCGGCGCGCAGATTTATCTGAAGCGCGAAGACCTCAATCACACCGGCGCGCACAAGATCAACAACGTGATCGGCCAGGCCATGCTGGCCAAGCGCATGGGCAAGCCCCGCATCATTGCCGAGACCGGCGCCGGCCAGCACGGCGTGGCCACGGCCACCATCTGCGCGCGCTATGGCCTGGAATGCGTGGTCTATATGGGCGCCGAAGACGTCAAGCGCCAAAGCCCCAACGTCTATCGCATGAAGCTGCTGGGCGCCACCGTGGTGCCGGTTGAATCGGGCAGCAAGACGCTGAAGGACGCGCTCAACGAAGCCATGCGCGACTGGGTGGCCAATGTGGACAGCACCTTCTACATCATCGGCACCGTGGCCGGCCCCCACCCCTATCCGATGATGGTGCGCGACTTCCAGAGCGTGATCGGCAAGGAATGCATCGAGCAGATGCCCGAGATGCTGGCCGAGCAGAAAATCAACGCGCAGCAGCCCGATGTGGTGTTGGCCTGCGTGGGCGGCGGCAGCAATGCCATGGGCATCTTCCACCCCTACATTCCATTTGAAAAGACCCGCCTGATCGGCGTGGAGGCCGCGGGCGAAGGGCTCGACAGCGGCAGGCATTCGGCATCGCTGCAAAAAGGCAGTGCCGGCGTGCTGCACGGCAACCGCACCTTCATCCTGCAAGACGACAACGGCCAGATCACCGAAACCCACAGCATCAGCGCGGGCCTGGACTACCCCGGCGTGGGCCCCGAACACGCCTGGCTGCAGGAAATCGGCCGCGCCGAATACGTGGGCATCACCGACCAGGAGGCGCTGGACGCGTTCCACTACCTGTGCCGCACCGAGGGCATCATCCCCGCGCTCGAATCCAGCCACGCCGTGGCCTATGCCCTGAAGCTGGCCAAGGCCATGCGTGCCGACCAGTCCATCCTGGTCAACCTGTCAGGCCGCGGCGACAAGGACATCGGCACCGTGGCCGACCTGAGCGGCGCCGACTTTTACTGCCGCCCCAGCTGCCAGGGGCAGTCCGTCAAGGGCGGCGAGCAAACCGTCAAGGTGGTCAAATGAGCCGCATCGAAGCCACGTTCTCCGCCCTGCAGGCCCAGGGCCGCAAGGCGCTCATCCCTTATGTGACCGCAGGCTTTCCGTTTGCCGACATCACCCCCGCGCTCATGCACGGGATGGTGGAGGCCGGCGCCGACGTGATCGAGCTGGGCGTGCCCTTTTCCGACCCCATGGCCGACGGCCCGGTCATCCAGAAGGCCGGCGAAAAGGCCCTCAGCCTGGGCATTGGCCTGGTGCAGGTGCTGGGCTACGTGCGCGAATTTCGCAAGCGCAACAGCACCACGCCCGTGGTGCTGATGGGCTATGCCAACCCCGTGGAGCGTTACGACCAAAAACATGGCACCGATGCCTTTGTGCGCGATGCTGCGGCCGCCGGCGTGGATGGCGTGCTGATCGTGGACTACCCGCCCGAGGAGTGCGAGCAGTTTGCCGCCACCCTGCGCAGCCACGGCATGGACTTGATCTTCCTGCTGGCCCCCACCTCCACGCCCGAGCGCATGCAGCAGGTGGCGCGCGTGGCCAGCGGCTATGTGTACTACGTGTCGCTCAAGGGCGTGACGGGATCGGCTGCGCTGGACACATCGGCCGTCGAAGCCATGCTGCCACGCATCCGCGAGCATGTGACGGTTCCCGTCGGCGTGGGCTTTGGCATCCGCGATGCCGCCACTGCCCAGGCTATCGGCCGCGTGGCCGACGCGGTGGTCATCGGCAGCCGCATCATCCAGCTCATCGATGGTCAGCCGCATGAGAAAGTGGTCGGCATCACGATGGACTTCCTGCGCGCGGTGCGCAAGGCGCTGGACGCATAATCTCGTGCCTGCGCGCACGCCATGCGGCGCGCAGTCTGCGATCTGAACAGAGGAAACCCTATGTCCTGGCTCGAAAAACTCCTGCCCGCCAAAATCCAGCAGACCGATCCCACCGAGCGTCGCCAGATGCCCGAAGGTCTATGGATCAAATGCCCAAGCTGCGAGAACGTGCTCTACAAAACCGACCTGGAACACAACCAGAACGTCTGTCCGAAGTGCGGCCATCACCACCGCATAGGCGCTCGCGCACGACTCAACGCTTTTCTGGACGGCGAAGGCCGCTACGAGATCGGTCAGGAAGTGCTGCCCGTCGATGCCCTGAAGTTCAAGGACAGCCGCAAGTACCCCGAGCGCCTGAAAGAAGCGCTGGAAAACACCGGCGAGACCGACGCCCTCATCGTCATGGGCGGCGCCGTCAAGAGCATCAACCTGGTGGCGGCCTGCTTCGAGTTCGACTTCATGGGCGGCAGCATGGGCAGCGTGGTGGGCGAGCGCTTCGTGCGCGGCGTGGAAACCGCCATCGAGCAAAAAGTACCCTTCGTCTGCTTCACCGCTACCGGCGGCGCGCGCATGCAAGAGGGCCTGCTGAGCCTGATGCAGATGGCCAAGACCAACGCCGCCCTGACGCGCCTGGCCAAAAAGGGCCTGCCCTACATCAGCGTGCTGACCGACCCCACCATGGGCGGCGTATCGGCGGGCTTTGCCTTCGTGGGCGACATCGTCATCGCTGAGCCCAAGGCCCTCATTGGCTTTGCCGGCCCCAGGGTCATCGAATCGACCGTGCGCGTCAAATTGCCCGAGGGCTTCCAGCGCGCCGAATTCCTGCAGACCAAGGGCGCCGTGGACTTCATCTGCGACCGCCGCGAGCTGCGCCAAACCGTGGCGCAATGCCTCTCGATGCTGCAGCGCCTGCCGGTGGATGCGGTGTCTTAACTACTCTCGTCCACTACCAAATCAATAGCTGCTCGCGCTTACGCCGCAAGCTCTAGCAGCCAATTTGACCAATATTTACCAGATCAGCGCATTGCACCGGCCTGCAGGTGCCCCAGCACGATCATCACCACCTGCAGCGCCACCAGCGCCACCAGCGGCGACAGGTCGATGCCGCCCACCAGCGGCAGCACGCGGCGCACGGGGCGCAAGATGGGCTCGCACAGGCGGCCAATCACGTCGCCCAGCGGTGAGCGCGTCTGCACCCACGACAGCACGGCATAGACGATCAGCAGCCCCATCAGACCCGACACCGCAACCCGCGCCATGCCAAAAACGGCCATCCACGGCAGCCACGCCAGGCCTGTGGGGGCACCCAGCAACAGCCACAGCAGCAGGTACTGCACCAGTTGCAGCAGCAGCGCTGCCACCAGGCACGACAAGTCCAGCCGCCTCGCAGACGGCATCAACTTGCGCAGCGGCAGCACCAGCCAGTCGGTCAGCGCAAACACCAGTCGCCCCACGGGGTTGGCAAACGACACGCGCTGCCACTGCATGTACAGGCGCAGCAGGCAGGCGCCGGTCAGCAGGCCGCTGACGATGTCGAGGAGAAACGATGTGATCTGGAACAGCATGGAGTGCGGCAAATATGCGAGCGCCACACAGGTGGCACGCGGCTGGCAATGGCTTGGCGTGGGATGATAGCGGTGCAACCCAGCACGCGACCATGCCCCAACTGTTGACACTGACATCGCTACCGCTGTTCCCGCTTGGCACCCTGCTGTTTCCGGGTGGCACGCTGACGCTGCGCGTGTTTGAGGTGCGCTACCTGGACATGGTGCGCAAATGCCGGCAGGCGGGTGCGCCGTTTGGCGTGGTGGGACTGACTGCGGGCCATGAAGTTCGCCGCCCCGCAGCCCCCGAGGAGCAGTTCCACGACGCAGGCACCCTGGCCACCATCGAGCAGATGCACACGCCGCAGCCAGGCCTGATCACTCTGGTTTGCCGCGGCGCAGAGCGCTTTCGAATCACGCGCAAAAGTCACCTGAAGCACGGACTGTGGGTGGCGGACGTGGAGCAGTTGCCCGGCGACCCTCTGGTGCCAATCCCCGCAGACCTGCAGCGCCTGGCGGACATGCTGGCGCAGGTGCTCGGCAACCTGTCGCAGCGCCACCCGGACGCGGCGCCGCAAGCGCAGCCCGCGGCGCAGCAGCTGCAAGACTGCGGCTGGGTCGCCAACCGCTGGTGCGAGCTGCTGCCCGTGCCCCTGGCCCTCAAGCAACGCCTGATGATGCTGGACAACCCGCTGGTGCGGCTGGAACTGGTGGGTGATGTGCTGGAGCGCACGGGAATCGCACTGTGATGCAGCCGCCAACCGGGAAGACACCGCGCCAATGCTGACGCAAGCACTGAGCTGGCCGCGCTCCGTCAAGCGACTGGTCGTGGTGACGCTGGACGCGGGCCTGAACCTGCTGGCCATGTGGCTGGCCTTTTCGCTGCGCCTGGACACCCTGCACTGGCCCGAGGGGCTGCAATGGCGGGTGTATTTGCTGGCGCCGGTGCTGGCCCTGCCCATCTTCGTGCACATGGGCCTTTACCGGGCGGTTTTTCGCTACAACGGCATCGCCGCGCTGTTGACCACCGGCCGCGCGGTTGCCACCTACGGCGCACTGCTGCTGGCGCTGCTGGTGCTAACGCACTGGGAGGGCGTACCCCGCAGCGTCGGCATTTTGCAGCCGCTCATCTTGCTGCTGCTGGTCGGCGCCAGCCGGGCGCTGGGTTGGCTGTGGCTGACCGGGCGCACCAGCAATGCGCGCCACCGCCTGCTGATCTATGGCGCCGGCGTGGCGGGCGCGCAAACTGCCGCCGGGCTGGCCGGCGCCCGCCAGTACGCCCTGCGCGGCTTTGTGGACGACGACCCGCGCAAGACCGGCAGCAGCATCAACGGCGCGCGCGTCCACGCACCCGGCGACCTGCCCGCACTGGTGCAGCGCGAGCGCATCACCGACGTGCTGCTGGCGCTGCCCAGTGTGTCGCACGAGCGGCGGCGCGACATCATCAGACAACTGAGCGAGCTACCTGTGCGCATCCGCACGCTGCCCAGCCTGACCGACCTAGCCAGCGGCCGCGTCGGGCTGACCGACTTTCAGGATCTGGACATCATCGACCTGCTGGGCCGCCCACCCGTGGCGCCCGACCAGAGCCTGCTGGAGCGCAACCTGCGCGGCGCCGTGGTGCTGGTGACGGGCGCGGGCGGCAGCATTGGCAGCGAGCTGTGCCGGCAAATCCTGAGCGCGCACCCCGCCCGGCTGCTGCTGGTCGATCACAGCGAATACGCGCTCTACGCCATCCACCACGAGCTGCAGGCGCTGCACGACCAGGGCGCGCACCGCTGCGAGCTGGTGCCGCTGCTGGCCGATGTGGCCGACCCGCGCCGCATGGGCCGCATCTGCCGCACGCACCGCCCCGGCTCCATTTACCACGCCGCGGCCTACAAGCATGTGCCCATGGTCGAGGCCAACGCGGGTGAAGGCGTATTCAACAACGTGTTCGGCACGCTCAACATGGTGCGCATGGCCCTGGAACACGGCGCGCAGCATTTCGTGCTGGTGTCCACCGACAAGGCCGTGCGGCCCACCAACGTCATGGGCGCCAGCAAGCGCGTGGCCGAGCTGGTTTTGCAGGCCATGGCGGCAAGCAGCCAGCCACCTTTCGACACACTGCAGGCCACGGCCACCTGGCGCTGCCCCACACGCTTTTCGATGGTGCGGTTCGGCAACGTGCTGGGGTCCAGCGGCAGCGTGATCCCGCTGTTTAGGCGCCAGATTGCGGCGGGCGGCCCCATCACCGTCACGCACCCTGAAGTGACGCGCTATTTCATGACCATCCCCGAGGCGGCGCAGCTGGTGCTGCAGGCCGGCGCCATGGCCGAGGGCGGCGACGTGTTTTTGCTGGACATGGGCGAGCCCATCCGCATCGTGGATCTGGCGCGGCGCATGGTGGCGCTGTCGGGCCTGACGGTGCGCGACCCGGCACACCCGGCGGGCGACATCGAGATCCGCTTTACCGGCCTGCGCCCCGGCGAGAAGCTGTACGAAGAACTGCTGATCGGCGACAACCCGCTGCCTACGGCGCACCCGCGCATCCTGCGGGCGCGGGAGGAGTATTTGCCCTGGCCAGAACTGCACGCTTTGCTGCAATCGCTGCAGGCCGCGGCGCGCCAGGGCGATGAAGCGGCCATCCGGCATTGGCTGGCCCGACTGGTGCCGGGCTACCGGCCTGCCGAATGCGCCAGCTCATGACGTCCAGGCTGATGCGTGCCACCCTCACGCTGCTGACCGGCAGCGTGCTGGCCCACGCCCTTCCCCTGCTGCTGGGGCCATTGCTGTCGCGGCTATACACGCCCGGGGATTTCGGGCAGTACGCCCTGCTGTGGGCGGTAGCCACCAACCTGGCCGTGGTGGCCTGCGCGCGCTATGAGTTCGCCCTGCCACTCGAAAAATCCGCGCGCGGTGCAGCGCTGCTCATGGCCCTGTGCGCACGGCTGCTGCTGGCCGTCACGGCCGCCTGCGCCCTCCTGGCTCTGGTGCTCCACCTCTGGCACGGCACGGCCCTGGCATGGTGGTTGCCCGCGGGCGTGCTGGCCATCGGCGCCACCCAGTGGCTGACCCTATGGGCCACGCGATCGCAGCGCTTTGCCCTGCTGTCGGCGGCACGCCTGGTCCAGCAGGGCGGCGGCGCCGTGCTGCAGGCACTGCTGGGCCTGCTCAAGATGGGCCCCATGGGCCTGCTGGTTGGTCCCATCGTGGCCGGCCTGGGCGCCGCCTGGCTGCTGGCCCGGCCGGCCCCGCAGGGCGGCTGGCGGCGCATGCTGCGTCAGCCGCTTCGGCGCCTCAAAGCCATGGCCGCGCGCCACCGCGACTTTCCGCTCTACAACACGCCTCACGCCTTCATCGGCGCGCTGCAGGACACGCTGGCCCTGCTGCTCATCGCTGCCTGGGCGGGCAACGCGGCCGCTGGCTTCTGGGCACTGGCGCTGCGCTACCTCAAGGCGCCGGCCACCTTGCTGGGCGGTGCGCTGGCGCAGGCCCTCTACCCCCAGCTGCTGCGGGCGCACAGCGGGGCCGAGGCACGCACCCTGGTGCGCCGCACCATGCTGGCGCTGGCACTGCTCGCCGCGCCGCTGGCCGCCGTGCTGCTTTTGTGGGGCCCTGACCTGTTCACCTGGATTTTTGGCGCGCAATGGAGCGACGCTGGAACGCTGGCGCGCGGCCTGGGCCTGTACATCGGCCTGCACTTCATCGCCTCGCCGCTCTCGGTGGTCACGCTGGCCTGGCGCGCCCAGCCCTGGGCGCTGCGCCTGGCGCTCGTCGGGCAGGTGGTGTTCTTCATCGGGCTGGCTGCCGGGCTCCACTGGGGCGGGATCGCAGGCGCGGCCTGGGGCGTTTCGGCCGCCATGGCAGCGTACTTCCTCTACTATTTCCAGGCCCTCGCGTTCTGGAGGGACATTCCCCATGAGAGCCTTGCTTAACCACTGGCGCCGCTGGCTCTGGCGGCAGCTTTTCTACCGCATGGTGTTCGGCGAGCAAGGCCGTGCAGGCCAGGCGTTGCCCCACACGCGCATCGCACCCAGCACCTGCATCGAGGGCGAGGCCGGACTGGAACTGGCGGACCATGTGTTCATCGGCCAGTTCAACTTCCTCGACGCCACGGCCGGGCTGCGCATTGGCGAAGGTGTGCAGGTGACCAACTTCGTGAGCATCGTCACGCACAGCTCGCACCGCAGCATCCGGCTGCTCGGCCGGGCCTACGCCAGCCACGCGGGCGACCTACCCGGCTACGTGCGCGCGCCCATCGAGATTGGCGCTTACAGCTTCATCGGCCCGCACAGCGTGATCGAGGCCGGCAGCCGCATCGGCAAGGGCGTGGTGGTGTGCGCCCATTCGCGGGTACGCGGCAAAGTGCCGGACTTTGCCATCGTCGCCGGCTCGCCCGCCGCCGTCATCGGTGACGTGCGCACGGGCGACTTCCGCCTGCTGGCGCAGCACCCCGAACTTGCGCCCCACTACGCCGCCTGGGCCGGCGAGCTGCCACGCGCGGAGCCCGGGCATGACTGACACGCCGCCCCACCTGTGCCTGCTGGGCGACGCCAACAGCCCACACACCCGGCGCTGGGCGCTGGAGATGCGCGCGCGCGGCTGGCGCGTCTCCCTCGTCACGGCGCGGCCCGAGCCGCTCGACGACGTCGAGCAGCGCATCCTGCCGCCCGTGCGGCGCCAGGCCGACTGGCTGCTGCGCGCAGGCGCGGCGCGCCGTCATGTGCGCGAACTGGCGCCGGACGTCGTGCATGCGCACTACCTCACCTCCTACGGCTACCTGGCAGCGCGCTGCGACCACCACCCGCTGGTGATGACGGCCTGGGGCAGCGACTTGCTGGTGACGCCGCACACCCGCCCCTGGATGCGCTGGCTCACCGGCTGGATCCTGCGCCGCGCGGACTTGATCACGGGCGATTCGGCAAGCTTGGTCGAAGCCGCGCGCCAGTACAAGCCGCGCGCGCCAGTGCATGAAATCCACTGGGGCGTGGACCGCACGCGCTTCGCACCCGTGCCCTGGGAGCACAAGGATGGCGTGCAGATGGTGAGCCTGCGCGCCTGGGAGCCCAACTACCACATCGGCACGCTGATCGAAGCCTTCGCGCTGGCACGTCAGCAGCTGCCCGGCCTGCCGATGCAGCTGCACCTGCTGGGTGGCGGCTCGCTCGAGCCCGTGCTACGCGCCCAGGTGCAGGCGCTGGGCCTGGGCGCCAGCGTTGCGTTCCACGGTCGTCTGGACGACGCAGGCATGGCCGCCGTGCTGGCGCGCTGCAAAATTTCGGTCAGCGTGCCTGCAAGCGATGCCACTTCCGTCGCCATGCTGGAGAGCATGGCCTGCGGCCTGGCCGTGGTGGCCAGCGACCTGCCCGCCAACCGGCAATGGATCGATCCCGACCTCTTGGTGCCCGCGGGCGACGCGCAAACATTGGCACGCGTGCTGCTGCGGCTGGCCAGCGACGATGCTCAAGCACGCCAAACAGGCGAACGCAATGCCGAGCGCATCGCGCTGGACGGCGACCGCAAGGCGCAGATGGACCGCATGGACCGGCTGTACCGAAAGCTTCTGCCATGACCGCCACTTCACACCACCTGCTCAGCGTCATCGCTCCCTGTCGCAACGAAGCCGCCTTCATCGACGCCTTCTGCGACGCGGTGCTACGCCAGCAGCTGCCCGCAGGCTGGCGCATGGAAGTGCTGATCGCTGACGGCGAGAGCGACGACGGCACGCGCGAGCGCCTGCAAGAGCGCTGCGCGCGCGACGAGCGGCTGGCGCTGGTGGCCAACCCCGGCCGCATCGTCTCGACCGGGCTCAACGCCTGCATCGCCCGCGCCCGGGGCGAGGTAATTGCCCGGCTCGACATCCACACCCAGTTCGCCCCCGACTACCTGGCGCGCTGCATTGAAACGCTGGAGCGCAGCGGCGCCGACAACGTGGGTGGCCCCTGGGTCGCGCAGGGCGCGGGGCCGATGGGGCAAGCCATCGCAGCGGCGTTCCAGTGCCGCTGGGTGGTGGGCGGCGCGCGCTCGCGCGACCAGGGCTACGAGGGCGCGGTCGATACCGTGTACCTGGGCTGCTGGCGGCGCGATACCTTCGCACGCTTCGGTCTGTTCGACGAGGCGCTGGTGCGCAACCAGGACGACGAGCACAACCTGCGCCTGCGCCTCGGCGGCGG